>DAIDJK010000419.1 GCA_027450225.1 Bryobacterales bacterium
CCACGCCATAATATTGATGTAGCCATGCCGATCTACGAATACCTCTGCGAATCCTGCGGCAACAAGTTCGAAAAACTGGTCCGCCGCTCCGAAGACGCTCTCGAATCCGGTTGCCCCTCGTGCGGCCAGAAGCATTTGAAACAGGAGTATTCCACCTTCTCCGCCCACGCGAACTCCGGGTCCGCCGAATCCGCCGGGATGCCCGCGTGCCCGGGCGGGATGTGCGGCAACCCCGGCATGTGCGGCCGTAACTGACGGACCAACGAACAAAATGAGCGCAACCAACCCGACCACCACGGGTAACGCACCCGTGCACGCCCTCGATCCTTCGGGCGAGATACTGACCGCCGAAGCCCAGGCGCTGCTGAACGAACTGCATCGCCGCTTCGATTCGCGCCGGCGTGAGCTGCTGGCGCGCCGCGTGGAGCGGCAAAAGGAAATCGACGCGGGCAAGTTGCCGGACTTCCTGCCGGAGACGCGCGAAATCCGCGAATCCGAATGGACCGTGGAGCCGATCCCGAAAGACCTTCTCGACCGCCGCACGGAAATCACCGGTCCCACAGACCGGAAGATGGTGATCAACGCTCTGAATTCGGGCGCGACCATGTTCATGGCGGATTTCGAGGATGCGAATTCGCCCACCACGCGCAACATGATCGATGGGCAGCGGAATCTGTTCGACGCGATCCGCCGCACCATCACGTTTACCGGTCCGGAAGGCAAGCAGTACAGGCTGAACGAGAAAACGGCGGTGCTGCTGGTGCGTCCGCGCGGCTGGCATCTGGTGGAACGGCACTATCTGGTGGACGGCCAGCCGATCTCGGGCGGCCTGTTCGATTTCGGGCTCTACATGTTTCTGAACGCGGCCGAGCTTCTGAAGCGCGGTTCCGGACCTTACTTCTACCTGCCCAAGATGGAATCGCATCTGGAAGCGCGGCTGTGGAACGACGTGTTCGTGTTCACGCAGGATTATCTGGGCATCCCACAGGGCTCGATCCGGGGGACGGTTCTGATCGAGACGATCCTCGGCGCCTTCGAGATGCACGAAATCCTGTGGGAGCTGCGCAACCACTCGGCGGGCCTGAACTGCGGGCGCTGGGACTATATCTTCAGCTTCATCAAGAAATTCCGCAACCGGCCGGATTTCATGCTGCCCAACCGGGCACAGGTCACCATGACCGTGCCGTTCCTTGCCGCTTACGTCGATCTGCTGATTCAGACCTGCCACAAACGCAACATTCACGCGATGGGCGGCATGGCGGCGCAGATCCCGATCAAGAACGATCCGGCAGCGAACGAGGCGGCGCTCGAAAAGGTCCGGCAGGACAAACTGCGTGAAGTGAAAGCCGGACATGACGGCACCTGGGTGGCGCACCCCGGCCTGGTGGCGGTGGCGAAGAACGTGTTCGACGAGTACATGCCGCAGCCGAACCAGATCGACCGCAAGCGCGCAGAGGTTCACGTTACGGCGAAGGATCTGCTCGCGATTCCGCAGGGCACGATCACCGAAGACGGCCTGCGGCTGAATGTGGACGTGGGCATCCAGTACCTGGAAGCCTGGCTGCGCGGCAATGGCGCGGTGCCTATTTACAACCTGATGGAAGACGCCGCGACGGCCGAAATCTCACGGGCGCAGGTCTGGCAGTGGCTGAAGCATGGCGCGAAGCTGGATGACGGACGCCCCGTTACGCCGGAACTGGTGAAGCAGACGATTGCCGGCGTGATTGCGGGCAGGGAAGACAAAGGGAAGTTCAAGCTGGCGGCGCGCATCTTCGAAGACATGATGCTCTCGGGCGATTTCAAGGAATTCCTGACTCTGCCCGCGTATGAGTATCTCGACTAAACGGATATGACGGCGGGGCGGCGCAGAGCCGCCCCGGACCGATTGAGGTACCGGCGCCGCATCACGCAGGCGCGGGCTCAGGGATTTCCGTTACGCCAGCGTGACGAGTGAGCGGGACTGTTCGCGGAGCCCGAGATCCCGGAGGCAGTGGTCGATCCAGAGTTTGGTGAGCTTCTCCTGCGCGCCGTTCTGGGTGAGGCGCGTGCGGAGGTTGCGGAAATCGACCGCGTCGAGCGGCTGATCCTGATTGAAGCAGGAGAAGACGACGGTTTCCTCGCCGGTCTGCGGATTGCGGTGAACCTGCAGGCACTGGGCACAGATTTCCTTCATCATGCACTGCATGGGCGAGTTGATGCTGCCGATGGCGTGATGGTCCGGCTTCAGAAAAGGACGGAGGACGCTGTGGCGCGCTTCCTGCACGGCGCGCATCATGCCGTCCGAGCCGATCACGATGAGGCGATCGACGGAACTGAGCGGGATCTGGCCATCGCCGAGTTCACCGCGGGCGTAAGTGGCCATGGCTTCGACGATGTTGCCGACGAAGGCGCTGTCCTGGACGCGGCCGGGCGTGAAACCTGGGGCTTCGTCGCAGCACCAGACGACAACATCGGCGGCGCGCTCGATCTCATCGACTTTGTAGCGGTCGATGATCTTTTTGTAGCCGGCGAAATAGATGACGCGCGAACCTTCCTCGCGGAGTTTCTGGCCGATGGAGAAAAGGACCGCGTTGCCAAGGCCGCCGCCGATGAGGAGCACGGTTTCCCGCGCGGGTGTTTCACTCGGCGTGCCGGTGGGGCCCATGAGGATGACGGGCTCGTTCTTTTTGAGCAGCGCGCAAAGGTCCGATGAGCCGCCCATTTCGAGAACGATGGTGGAGAGCAGGCCGTTCTCGTGATCGACCGAAGCGCCGGTGAGCGCGAGGCCTTCCATGGCCATGGCGGTGTCGCAGGTGCGGGCAGAAAGCGCTTCGTAGTTCTGCAGCCGATAGAACTGGCCGGGCTTGAACGCGCGCGCGGCGATGGGCGCTTTGACGACGACTTCGACGATGTTGGGCGTGAGACGAATGACGTCGTGCACGACGGCGCGAAGTTCGACATCGAGCTTTCGGGCGAGTTCGGCGGGCGCGGGCTGTTCCGGCGCCTTGCGGGCGAGAGTGCGGGAAACGATGGGATAGCCCTGCTTCGCGCTGGCCATGGCCTTCACGACGTTGCCCGAGAAAGAGGGATGCAGATCGCCGAAGAAGCTGATGGCGCGGCCGTCTTCGCGAAGTGACATGAGCACGCGAACGTCTTTGGGCTTGGCGATACGCTCCGGCCTGACGGGATTGCCGCTTTCGTCGAAGGCCTGAAAGTAGCGGCCATCGAGGCGGACGTTGTGCTCGTCTTCGCGGGCGAGCACGGTATTGGGCTGCGTGCCGGCGGCGACGAGGATGGTGCGGGCGGGAAGCGTGACGTGGTGGCCCGCGGCGGACATCACTCCTGTTGCGTCGTCGAAACGGTACTTCTGGAAGCGGAGGGCTTTGGCGGCGCCGGTGGGATCGAGTTCGACTTCTTCGGGCACGAGGCACTCGGCGAAGCGGACGCCTTCCTCGA
>DAIDJK010000420.1 GCA_027450225.1 Bryobacterales bacterium
ACACGTTGCAGGAGGATTTGCGATGGGCTCGCAACCAAACGCGATAGCCGAACATATCCGGGATGAGCGGGAACAGCTCAGCCGTGATCTCGAAGAACTCCAGACGATGGTTCGGCAGGAGCCGAAGCGATGGCTGGATGAAAATCTTCCACGGATGCTTGGGATTGCGTTCGGCGCATTTTTCCTGATTGGGCTGGCGACTGCGGACCGGCGGGTTCGGACACGTTACTAAGCCCGCCGCGCTTCGCGTCAACAGTGTATCTCCAGGAAAGTTGCCGAACGAACCCAACGCAGACGCAAGCGCATCAAAAGCAACAACTTACAGGCGGCACACCGACGGTGAACGCGGCGACAGGGCAGAAACCGGAAGCGCCCCCCGGAAATTACCGAACGAAGCCAACGGCTGGCTAAACCGCTCGCGGTAAAGAGCTTACACCTGCTGATCCGGCTCGAGCCCCGCCGGCGCCGCGGCGGGGTGTTCAGCTTGACGCGGGTTACGTCTCGCGACCCACACTGCTCACAATCAGGGCAGGCTCGCCGGGAAATTTACCGAATGAAGCCAACACAGGGCTAACCCGCGTTCCAGGAACAGTTTACACCCGCGGCGCGAGGTTCAGCCGCGCGAGCGCCCAGCGGGCATGTTCGGCTACGAGGGCATCTTCGGAAGCCGCGAGCTTTTCCAGCGGGTCGCGAAATTTCGGAAGTTGTGAATTCCCCATCGCGACAGCGACATTTCTCAAAAATCCCGCGTATCTGGCGCGGGTCACCGGGGTTCCCCGGAACAGGGACCGAAATCCGGCTTCCGAGAGCGCGGCCAGGCGTTCCAGCGGCGGCGCGGGCTCCTCACGGGGCAGGAATGCGGCTGTCTCCGTTTGCGGACTACGGCGGTTCCAGGGACAGACGTCCTGGCAAATATCACAGCCGAAGACGTTGTTCCCGATCGAATCGCGGTTTGCTTCGGGACTTGCGCCCCGCAGCTCGATGGTGAAGTAGGAGATGCAGAGGCGGGCGTCGAGTTCCCAGCCGCCGTGGGGGGAAGGCACGATTGCCTGGGTGGGGCACGAATCAATGCAGCGGCGGCAGGTTCCGCAGCGGTCCGGCGCCGGGGAACCGGGCGGCAGATCGAGCGTGGTCAGCAGTTCGCCCAGAAAAAACCACGAGCCGGCGCGCTGGTTGATGAGGCAGGTGTTGCGGCCAATCCAGCCGAGCCCGGCGGAGTGAGCGAGGGAACGTTCGAGCAGCGGCGCGGTATCGACGCAGGCGCGCCAGCGGAAATCCTCGAATTCGAGCAGCCGGGCCGCGAGGTTTTCGAGCATCCGCCGCATCACGCCGTGATAATCGTCTCCCCAGGCGTAGCGGGAGATCCAGGCGCGGGCAGAATCGGTAAATTCAGTGGAATAAGGCTGCGGGCCGTTGTAAACGAGGCCGACGCAGACGACGGAACGGCAGCCTTCGAGGAGCGTTTCCGGGGCAGAGCGGAGTTGTCCACGATAGTCCGTGAGGTAGCGCATCTCGCCGGCGAGGCCCCGGCGAGCCCACGAATCGAAGCGCGGGAAGTCGGAAACAGGGCCGGAAGGCGCGATTCCGGCCAAAGAAAACCCACATTCGCGAGCCAGCCTGCTCACGGAATCGGATGTTAGCGAACTTGTGACAAGGCTCACTTTCGTTTTGAAAAGACCACTCCGAGGACTCCGGACCGTTCAGGTCCGTCTGGCGCCGCCGAAGGGCCGCTCGAAGCAGTTCGATGGATTTGCGTCGCAAAGTCCAACGTAATGAATATATTCTGAAGCATATTCCGCGTGGAGGGAGCACCACGCCTCCGAGGAGAATACCGCCAAATGCACAAATTGAACAAGCACGTCGAAAAAGCGGTCACCGCAGCAGCAGGAGCGGCATGGAACGTTTTCAATGCGCTGAACTCCATCCGACCGAACCCGTCTTTCACGCCGAAATGGTCTGACAAGCCGCTGCTGAAATCGTGGGAAAAGCAGAAGCCGCCACTGGGGTGGCCGCGCACGACGGATTCGCTCTGCCCGAAGTGCGTTCCCGACATCCGGAAAAAGGTGATCAACGGCGAGCTGCCGGTGGATATTCTGCGGAATGAGAAAGCGGGCGAGATCAAAGCGCAGATCATCGAGCGGGACGGCAAGATCCTGATGGTGAAGGACTGCCCGGTCCACGGCCATTTCGAAGACCTGATGTCGATCGATCCGGTGTTCTCCGAACACCTGGAGCGCGTGTTTCCGGGGCGCGATATCCGCGCGCACAACGACTCAAAGCTGCACAACCACGGATCGAGCACGGTGACGCACGGGCGCGGCTCGGTTCTGACCATCGACCTGACGAACCGCTGCAACATGATGTGCGACCCGTGCTTCATGGACGCCAACCAGGTTGGGTTCGTGCACGAGCTGAGCTGGGAAGAGATCCGCACGATGCTGGACAACGCGATCTCGATCAAGCCGCGGCGGCAGATGTCCGTGCAGTTTTCCGGGGGCGAGCCGACGCTTTCGCCGCATTTCCTGGAGGCGGTGGCTTACGCGCGCAAAGTGGGCTACAACAGCGTGCAGGCGGCGACGAACGGCATCGAATTCGCCAAGAGCGCGGAATTCGCGAAGAAGGCGGCCGAAGCCGGCCTGCGGTATGCGTACCTGCAGTTCGACGGGATCGGCAACGCGGCGAATTCGCACCGGGCGGTGGGCAATCTGTTCGATGTGAAGCTGCGGGCGATCGAAAACCTGCATTCGGCGGGCGTGGACATTGTTCCGGTGATCACGATCGTGAACGGCGTGAACAACGAGCAGGTGGGGCGTGTTATTCAATTCGCGCTCGACAACCCGAAGAAGATCTCGTTCCTTTCCTTCCAGCCGGTTTCCTTCACAGGCCGCGACGAAGAGATTACCGACGAGCGGCGCAAGGCGCAGCGCTATACCCTGGCGCACCTGGCGCACGACGTGAAGAACCAGGTGGGGATGGGTGAACCGGCTCGCGACTGGTTCCCGATCTCGTTCATGAGCACGTTCTCCGACTGGGCCGATCTGGTGCACGGACCGGCGGCGGAATGGGGACAGCTGAGCTGCGGCTGCCATCCGAATTGCGGGATCGGCATGGCCGTGATGATCGACAAGGAAACCGGGGAATCCCGCCCGGTGACGCAATTCCTGAACGGCGAGCAACTGGCGAAGGACGTGGCCAGCGTGAACGACGCGGCGCGGGGCCGGTTCCTTTCGGCGCTGGGATTCGCGCTGGCGGTGCTGCGCAACTACAATCCGTACGAATCTCCGACACACCTGCGGATAACGGATCTGCTGAAGAAGTTCGACAAGACCTTCGGCGCGACGGGCCGCGATTACGGCAAGGTTTCGGGCGACCGCACCATCGAAGACATCAAGAGGCGGCGATCGGACCGGTGGAACTTCCTGTTCATTGCGGGCATGTGGTTCCAGGATCTGTTCAACTACGATTTCCGGCGCACCGAACAGTGCATCATTCCCTACGCGACGCAGGAAGGCGAGATCAGCTTCTGCGCGTACAACACGGGCGTGGGCTGGCGGAACATTGTTGAGAAAATGCACATGACGGCCACGCTGACCAAATGGTATGAAGAGCGCGGGCGGCAAGCAGGTACCGCTGGCTTCGGCGGAGCACTCGCTGGTGCTGGATATGCAGGCCGTGAATGCGGAACGGCAGCACGATCTGGACGATCTGGGGATCGCGAAGACGGCGCGCGAAGAGAAGACCCGCAAGCGGAACGAAGAGATGGCGAAACGGGCGGCGGAAGACGCCCGGATGGCCAAGCTGTACCGCGAAGTGATCCTGAAGGAGAAGCCGGCGGAAGCGGGTTTCGTTCCGGTGGACGCGCTGGGCGGCATCAAGCCCGCGGCGAAGCCGGCCGACACGGAAAAGCGCGAGGAAGTGGGCAGCTTCGGAGACTGATTCAACAGGCCGAAGGAATTGAAAAACGCCTGCGGGCGGCTCTTCGAGAGCGCTCGCAGGCTTTTTTGTTTTTCAGGGCGCAAGGCCGTACACGGGAATCGCGGCGCCGGTGATGGAACTTCCGGCGGACGAAGCGAGAAACACCATGAGACCGGCGACGTGATCCGGATTCACCCACTTCGAGAAATCCGCATCCGGCATGGCGGCGCGATTGGCGGGCGTATCGAGCGTGCCGGGCAGGACGGCGTTCACGGTGATGGCTGAATCCGCGTATTCGGCGCCGGCGCTTCGGGCGAGACTGACCAGCGCGGCTTTCGAGGCGGCGTAAAGCGCCGAGCCGGGCGACGGTTCAACGGCGGCCCGACTGGCGGTGAGCACGATGCGGCCATGACCATTGCGCCGCATGAGTGGCAAAACCGCGCGAAGCACATGGAAGGCGGAGCGCACGTTGAGATCGAACAGGGAGTCGAACGATGCAGGGGTTTCTTCCGCGAGTTTGCGGCCTCCGGCATAGCCACCGACCAGATGGATGAGCGAATCGACTCTGCCGTGAATCCCGATGGCGGATTCCATGGCGGCTGATGCGGCGCCGGGAGATGTGAGTTCTCCGGCGATGCCGCGATAGTTTCCCGGCTGTGCGGCGGCGGTCCGGGAAATGCCGATCACCTGCGCCCCGGCTTCGAGGGAAAGCTTTGGTTACGCGACTCCCGAGCGCCCCGGAAGCGCCGGTGATGACGGAGATATGTCCTTCGAGATTCACGACGGAGATTGTACGCCTGAACCGGGTGAACAGGAGAAGATTGGATCAGCGGTATTGCATCTCCGAATGGCACCAGCCTTTTCCAGCCGCGCGCTTCCGCGCACCGCGCTCCGCTGCCTGATCTGCGCCGCATGGATCGCGGTTCTGGTGTTCGGCGGAAGAGCCGCAGGCGTAAACGCGACAACGGCGGCGCTCGCATTCCTTCTGATCGTTCTGGGAGTGGCGACGCGGTGGGGGCTCGGCGAAGCGCTGTTCACGTCGATCGCCGCGGTGACGGCGTTCAACTACTTTTTTCTTCCACCGATCGGCACGCTGACGATTGCCGATCCGCAGAACTGGATCGCGCTGTTTGCCTTTCTGGTGACGGCGGTGACGGCCAGCCAGTTATCGGCGCGAGCGCGGCGGGAAACCGAGGTCACGCGGGCCAGCCGGAACGAACTGAGCAAGCTGTACGAACTGAGCCGGGCTCTTCTGATGACGGAATCGAGCGACGTGGTGCAGCAGTGCGTGGTGTCGATTTCGAAGACGCTTGGCGGCGGAGACGTTTCGTTCTACGACGCGCGCGCGGGGCGAAATTACTCGGTGAGCGACGGCGGCGCGGCGCCGGCATCCGACCTGGTGCGGGCGGCGGAACTGGGCGAGGCCTCGGTGCGGGGCGGGTTTACGATCGTGCCGGTGCGGCTGGGCGGGCAGTGCATTGGCAGCGTGGCGCTTCAGGCTGAAGGACTGAGCCGCGCCGGATGCGACTCCGTAGCGAATCTGATTGCGATCAACTATGAACGGGCGCTGGCGCTCGAGCGCGCGTCGGCCGCGGAGATCGCGCGGCGGAACGAGGAATTCAAGTCTTCGCTGCTCGACGGGCTCGCGCACGACCTGAAAACGCCTTTGACCGCGATTCGTACGTGCGTGACGCGGCTGATCGATTTTCCGCCGCGGGACGAATCGGTGCGGCAGGAACTGCTGTCGATCATCGATCAGGAATCGTCGCGGCTGCAGCGCTCGATCAGCGAGACGATCGAACTGGCGCGAATCGAATCGAGCGAAATGCAACTGGACCGCGGGCGATTTCCGATATCGGAGGCGATCGAAGCGGCGATCGGGGAGAGCCGGGAAGAATCGCCCGGCCGCTTCGTGATATCGGGCGATCCGGACACGATGGTTTACGGAGACCGCGATCTGCTGCGGCGCGCGCTGGTGCAGATTCTGGAGAATGCGCGCAAATACTCGCCGCCCGATTCGCCGATCGAAATCGGCGTAAAAGAGAGCGACGGCAACGTCTCGCTTTCGGTGCGCGACCGGGGTCCCGGTTTCAGCAGCGACGAGCTTTCGCGCGTTTTCGAGAAGTTCTATCGCGGAACGGCGGGGCGGGCCAGAGAGGGAACGGGTATGGGTCTCGCGATCGCGAAGGGAATTGTGGAGGCGCACG
>DAIDJK010000421.1 GCA_027450225.1 Bryobacterales bacterium
CCGGATTGTCCGTCTCGGCGCCCGGTGGTCGTTCGCCGCGCCGGCGTACAATAACGGTTCGATCCGCCCCGCGTGATGCTGGCGGAAACAGCCGCTGTTTACCGAACGAGCCCAATGTTTTCTGCAAATGATTGAAAGCACAGGCCGGATGTCGTCCTTCATTCCGCGCCGGAATTGGTAGCGGCGGCCTTTCCTGCCAAACCGCTTCCCGCCGGGCAGACTCGAAAAAAGGAACACAGCGGCGTCGTAAAACGGCTCGACAGGAACGCCCCTGGCTTTTGCCGGTCACGCCGGAATATTCGCGGCCTGCCTCCACTCACCACGCGCGGCCTCTTCTTCGTAGTCGCCTGAAAACAAACGCCGCCAATCCCCATCCGGCGCTTACCCAGTCCCGGGCCCGCTCGCGCTGGCTGTTCTCTTCTCAGTCCCAGGCCGTGTTAAGGTGCGGTCAGCATGCGGACCACGATTAAGCTGCCTGAAGATTTGTGCCGCGAGTTGACGGCGCGCGCCCGGAGCCAGGGCGTCACGGTGTCCGGGTATGTCACAGCGGCCCTTCGCGCCGCGGTCTCAAGTCCGAGCCGGCGGGAGAGAACCGCGCGCCGAAAATCGCAGTTTCCTCTTATCCACCTGCGACACACGAGAGTATTCGATCCCGGCGATTTCGATCTCGACGATCTTCTGATCTGAAGCCACCCCGGCCCGGCTGCAAACCGGAATACAAAAAGGCGCGGCTCAGGATTCTGGCGCCGCGCCTCAGATTGACTTTGCAGATCCGAACTGTACAGCTCTGGTCTACAGCGACTTGTAGCAGTTCCGGTCCGGTCCGCAGACGTCGTCCGCTGCTACCGTGCCGTCCGGCCCCAGACAGTTGTGCGTGTGCTGGCACCAGAAAGATCGATCGTTGCCATGTTGCACCGTCGGGTCCCACGGCGCCGGAACGAACAGTCCTTTCCAGCGCAGGAACTGGCAGCGCTCATACGGATGATCGCCGATTTCCACGTGTTTGCCATTCAGAAGCATCAGGCTTTCCCTCCTGCCTGAAGCAGCGCGCGTTTTACCGCGACCTGCGCCAGACGAACTTTGTAGGCATTCTGGCTCAGCGGCGTCGCGCTTTGAACGGCCTGCCGCCCCGCTTCTTCCGCCGTCTTCTCGTCAATCGACTTCCCGGCGAGGAACTGATCCGCCGCGGTCGCCGCAAACGGAGTCGGCGCCACATGGCCAAGCACAACGCGCGCCTGCGAAATCGTGCCGCCATTCATCTTCAGATCGACGGCAGCCGCCGCCAGCGGCCAGTCCATCGCCTGCCGCTCGCGGATTTCGTAAGTCGTGTTCTTCCCCACGTTCTCCGGAATCAGAATCGCGGTCACCAGTTCATTCGGCTTCAGCGAGATCTCGCGCTGCGTCTCGCTCGTCGGCTTCACGAAAAACTCCGCTGCCGGAATCTCGCGCGCGCCGGACGACGAAATCGCCTTCACCTTCGCCCCCAGCGCCACCAGCGCCGGACCGAAGCTCGATGGGCTCACGAAGTACGCCGGGCCGCTGTTGTCGAGAATCGCGTGGAAGCGATTCTCGCCGTTCGGAACAAGCGGCTTGCCGTTGTCCATCGCCAGCAGACCGTAGCCGTTCCGGAAATACCAGCAGCGCGGCCGCTGGCACAGATCGCCGCCCACCGTTCCCATGTTCCGGATCTGAGGACTCGTAATCCCCACCGCCGCTTCGTAAAGCGACGGATACTTCGTCCGGATCATCTGGTTTTCCGCGAGATCGTCGAGCGTGGTCGCCGCGCCGATCGATACCCAGCCTTTTTCAGGCCGGATGCCGTGCAGTTCGTGAACATCTTTGATGTTCACCACCAGCTTCGGCGTCGCCAGATATTCCTTCATCATCGCGATCAAATCCGTACCACCGGCGAGAACTTCCACCTGGCCGGGATTCGAATTGGTCTTTTGATCCAGCAGGGCGACGGTTTCCTTCACCGTTTTCGGGCTGGCGTAACTGAACTTTTCCATTTACGCTGTCCTCCCTTCGAGCGCGGCGAGCACGCGATTCGGAGTCATCGGCACTCCGGAAACGCGCACGCCGATCGCGTTCGTTACTGCGTTGGCGATCGCCGCCACCACGCCAACCGCGCACGGCTCGCCGATGCCGATCACGCCACGTTTATCGGTCGTCGGCCGCATGTCGAGCACGGAAACAATTTCACCCACATCGCCAATGCCGGCCAGCTTGTAGAACTCCATATCGGCGTTCAGCATCTTGCCGGTCTGCTGATCCATCACGCGCTCTTCGAGCAGCGCCCCGCAGATGCCCATGATCACCGCGCCGTTCATCTGGCTTTCGGCAAGCTTGGGATTCAGCACGAGCCCGACGTCCTGCACCGCCACGAACTTCTTCATGCGCACAATGCCGGTTTCGGTGTCCACCGAAACTTCCGCCATTTGAACGCCGCCCACTCCGCTCGCGTTCAGACCTTCCGGACGCCGCTGATCGTTGAAGCCTTTTTCCTGAATCGGCGTTGTTCCGAGCTTGGCGCAGGCTTGCTTCCACGGTATGGCTTTCGAAGGATCGCCCTTCACCTGGATGCGGGCATCCACGGCTTGCAGTTGATTCGGCTGCACGCCGAGCGACGGCGCGACCGCTTCATACAGCTTCTCGAGCGCGTTCACCGTCGCCTTGCGGGTGGAGGAAGATACTCCGCCGGAAGTCGTCGAACCGCCCGAAGGTCCGGAAACCGGATACGAGTTTTTGCCAATCCGCAGATCGATCATGCTCAGCGGCAGCCCGTACGTTTCAGCCGCCACCTGCATGATGATCGTGCGGGCGCCGACGCCCAGATCCTGCGTTCCCAGCTCGATCACCACGCTGCCGTCCCGGTTGATGGTCGCAAGACAGTTGCTGGTGTGGCCGCCGCCGCCCCACGTGCAGACCGCAAGGCCAACCCCGCTCTTCACCGGGCCGGGCGAGCTGCCGCGCGGCTTGTACTTGCTGGCCCATTCCATCAGTTCCGCCGCTTTGCGGATCTGCCACTTATAGGTATCCGCGCGCGCCGTGAGTTCGAAGTTCTTGTCGAAGAACTCCACCGGGTCCATGTTCAGCTTGTGCGCCAGATCGTCCAGCGCGCTGCAGGTGAGGTACGAGGCCTGCGGATGGTTCGGCGCGCGCCATGCGCGCGAGCCGCCGCAGTTCGTAGCCACCGCGCTGTGGTTCAGGCGAACGTGCGGAATGTTCGTGAACACATACGGAATCGGAGGAGCGCCGCCGCCGCCGATGCCGCCCGTGGCCCACGATTTCGACTGCCACGCCACAATCTTTCCGTCCTGATCGGCCGCGACCTTGATCTGCGCGAATCCCGAAGGGCGATTGCCCGCGGTCATCAGTTCGAGATTGCGCTCCAGCATCATCTTTACCGGCCGGCCGCCCGAATTCTTCGACAGATTGGCGCACATCACGCCCCAGTGGTCCGCCGAGAATTTGCTGCCGAATCCGCCGCCGACGTTCTGCATGTCAACGTGAACGGTATTGGCCGGAACGTTCAGATTCTGCGCCAGATCGCCGCCCACCGTCGAAACACCCTGCGTCGACGGCCAGTAGTTGATCCCGTTCGGCGTCCACTCCACCGTCTGGCCATGCGCTTCGAGGCAGCAGTGCGTGAGCACCGGAATGTGATAGAAGCCTTCGTGAACCTGCGCGGCGGATTTGAACGCGGTATCGGGATCGCCCGTTACCTGCTCGCCCGCTGCCTTGGCGCGATTGCCCACCGCGGCGAGATCATCCTCCCGCACCACGTGCGGCAGCACTTCATACTCCACCTTGATCGCCCGCGCCGCATCGCGCGCGGTTTCTTCGGTCTCCGCGGCGACCGCCACAATCTCCTGGCCCTGCCACTGCAACTCGCTGCCGGGCTTCACCGACCATTCGATCGCGGTAACGCCTTTCATCGCTTTCGCCGCGCTGTCGTCGATGCTCTTCACGCGCGCGTGAGCATAAGGGCAACCCACGAGCACGCCGAACAGCAGATCCTTGCGGTAGAAATCGTATGCGTACTTGGCGCGGCCGGAAGCTTTCGGCAGTCCATCGACGCGGCTGATGCGCTTGCCGATGACCTTGCGCGTCTCCATCGGCGGCCATTGATAATCGGAAACGTTAGGCATTGCGCGCGCCTCCCTTCATCTTTTTCGCGGCTTCGAGCACCGCCGGCCGGATGCCGACGTACGTGCCGCAGCGGCAGAAGTTGCCGCCAAGTCCCTTTTCCACGTCTTCCAGCGTCGGGTCCGGATGGAGATCGATGAAGTTCTTGGCCGCCATCACGAATCCCGGAGTGCAGAACCCGCACTGCTGGGCGTCGTTGTTGACAAACGCTTCGGAAACCGGATGGTACTTGCCTTCCGGCGCGAGGCCTTCGATGGTCTCGATGTTCTTGCCCTGCGCGTCGATGGCGAGCACGGTGCAGCCGTACATCACCTTGCCGTTGATGATCATGGTGCAGGCGCCACAGGCGCCGCGGTCGCAGACGCGCTTCACGCCGGTCATGCCCAGGCGATTGCGCAGCGCGTCGAGCAGGGTGGTGCGGGGCTCGACGGCGACCTGCGTGGATTTGCCGTTCAGCCGCAGGGTGATGGTAACCGGATCTGGTCCGATTGTGGCGGGCGCGGCTTCCGCCGCATTCGGCAGCGCTGTTTCGAGCAGCCCGCCCGAAAGGACGCCGCCGCCGACGCCGAGTCCCTGGATGAACCCGCGCCGGGAAAAATTACTTCGTTTCGGTTTGGTTTCGCGGTCCACAGGCGGACGCGGAGGTTTCGCACTCATAGGAGAAAGTATATGCCCGGCGGCGGCGCGGCGGACGCCGTACCGGAAGTCACATATCGCTTCGTAGCCTATAAGCTACTCAGTCGCTTAACAGAGACACACAGCCCCCAGCGCTTCGGGGCCGGATCGGAGTGGCCACCCGCGCGGGATAACTACGCGGCGCCCGTCAGTTCCGCGAAAAATGGATTCAGCATGCGGCCGGCCGGGTCCATGGTGCGGACCCACTTCACCAGATCCTGCCACTGCTGCCCATAAGCGGCTTCCACGTGCTTGCGCTCGACGAACGGGCTCTGGTTCAGCAGAGGTTTTCCGTTCCGCTGAAACGAGAAGTCGTTGAAGGCTTTCAGAAAGTTCTGCCACGCGTTCAGATCGGTGGGCGAGTGGATGGGGTCGATCGAGAAGACTTCGTAGTCGCGGGTGTAGGAAAGAACAGAGTTCGTATCCTTGCGGACGTGATACGAGCCGAGCGGCATGTTGCAGCGGAAACCGGTCGATTTGAAGTGAGCCTCGGCGAAATCGAGGTAGGCGCGCATGGTATCGAGCCACTGGGAGCGCGGAAAAGCCCAGAACGTGAACGCGTATTTGGCGCAATCCGGAGTGCTGCGGTAATCGATCGTCTTGTCCGGCGCCAGAAGCGTAATGCCGCCGAACAGGTGCAGGGTGGAGTAGAGGAAATTCGTGAAGTCGAATCCGCCCTGCTGCACGGCGTTGCGGAGATCCTTGTTTTTGAGGAATTCGTCGATGAGGTGCCCGGCATAAGCATCGCCGAAGTTCCAGAGCCGGCGCCGCGCGGCCGCTTCGAGTGAACCGAGGATGCCGGGATCGGCTACGCGCCGGCGCTGCTGGAATACGCAGGTGCGGTCCACGGTCCAGCAGATCAGTCCTTCGGAATTATCGAGATAGTCATCGACCTCGGCCTGGGTGAGTTGATCGAACGGCCGTGGCGTGTAGGTGAAATGCAGCGCTTCGACCGGCTTCACGCGGAAAGTCACTTCATAGATGACGCCGGCCAGACCATAGCTCGAACGGGCATAAGGAAGCAGATCCGGATTGGTGGTTTCCGAGGCTTCCATCAGATCGCCCGACGGCGTGACCCATTTGATGCCGGTCACATAGGAGCAGACCTGCCCGAACTCGATTCCGTCGAGCGCATCCTTCGTGTGGCAGCATGCGGCGGAGCCGAGCGTCATATTGCCGATCTCGATGTTCAGCATGAACTGAAGGCCCTGCGCCCGGAGCGCCTTCGATGCTTCGATCACCTGCAATCCCGCCTGAGCGGTGAATCGATTGTTGGCTTTGTCGATGCGGATGACTTTGGTCATCTTCGACATGTCGATGATGACGCCGTCGGTCGAGACGCAAGGCGTAAGAGAGTGGTAGCTGCCCTTGGCTCGTACCGGACTCGGATAGGTCTTCGAATCCCGCAGGATGGCCTGAATCTCTTCGACCGACTGCGGAGAGACGAGCTGCTTCGGCGTGGTGGTTATGCTTCCGTCGTAGTTGACGATCTGATTGGATAAGCGCGGGGTCAAGAAAGGTTTCCTCCTGGCTAGAACGTTTTCATGTATTCGATGAGCGCGTGCTTCTGCTCGTCGGGCAGATCGGCCCCGAAGGTGTGGCCATGGTCCTGGATGAAGTCGGGCGACTCGTTGCGCGCGAGCAAGAGGGGGACGAAGGCCTTCAGGTCCTGATCGTAAGGCCCCTGATCGTTGAACGCATGGACCAGATGCACCAGCAGATCGGGCTTTTCGGCAAGCTGCTTCAGAAGGTCGAACACCGGGCCGGGATGGAGCGCTTCATAAAAATTCAGGTTCATCAGCAGATCGATGGGCGTACCGGCGGGGATATGGAGTTGAAGTGAGCGAATCTGCAGGATGGAATCCTTGCCGGTGACCTTGATGGTTTTGCGGCCCAGCCGCTTCTCAGGCCAGAGCAGCTTTTCGGCGGCGTCCTGATAGGCGGCCATGCGCCCGGCGACCGACGGATCGTTATTGAACAGGCCGAGCATATTGTTGTGCAGAAACGGCGCCGTGGCCCAGATGTTGATGAGTGACGGAGTGCGGTAGTAGCCGCCGCTGCGAATCGGGAACGTGACCTTTTCGCCCGGCTCGAACGGGTTGTCGAGGATCAGATTGCCGGGCGGCGGAAGCTGCTTGAAGGTCTTCGAAGAGAAATCGTTCCAGATGCGATTGGCCTGTGGATTGGTTCCGAGCGCGCGGTCGGCATTGGTACCGATGGCAAAGCGCGGATCTTTCGAGACGAGAGGGTAGCGGTCGTCATCGGAAAGGAAGTTCTTGTCCAGAAAATCCGGAGACCTGACCAGCCTGAGCCACGCCGCACGGGCTTCGGGCGAATGCTTGTCGAGACCGCCCTTCGTGACTTCGTCCGGCAACTTGCTCGAATGGCAGGGGGCGCATTCGTTTGCGAAGGCGGTCCTGCCGAGATCGAGAACGGCGGCGTCCGAGGTCAGATAGCTGCTTCCGCCCGGAGCGTTCTTCAGGTAATAAGGCTGGTTGGCATCGAGAAAATTCGCGGCGTTGTTCATGCGCGCCGAGGTAAGTTGCCAGTCGACACAGTCCTTCTCCGCTTTCGCTATCTCAAAAGGCCGCTGGGAAGTGGTATCCGACACGGGTAACAGCAGGTGCTCGGCGGTGTTCGGTATGCCGATGAAGTTGTATTCGAGACCGTAACGGTAATCCGGGCAGGTGCCGATGTTGACATAAACGCGCAGCGCGGCGCCGGCCGGACCGATGGAATCGGAACCGTCTTTCAGGATGTGAGGGACCTGCCGCGTGGTCCCGTCATTCATGATTTCGGTGTGTTTCGGGCGCGCGGAAAGGATGTACCAGATGGAGTTGATGGCGTTCGGATTGTTGATGAAGTCGTTGCTGATGCGGC
>DAIDJK010000422.1 GCA_027450225.1 Bryobacterales bacterium
GATGGGGCTTGTCTCATCCATCCAGTTGGCGCGCGGCAGAATGCGCGTGATCGAAGGCTCCGTCGCTTCGGTCGTCACCACGCGCGGAATCGACCACTCGAGGATCGCGCGCTTCAGTTCCGCGCGCTCATACGCAATCAGCTCCGGCTGCAATTCCGGCCGGTACACTTCGAAGAAATCCAGAATCGCTTTCTTCTGCTTGTCGTCTCTTTTCGCCGGCTCAACCTTCAATGCATCGAGCGCATCCTTTGGAATCCCGCGATCCACCGCGAAATTCAGCGGGCACATCGGATCGGAGTCCTTCACCGCTTCCATCTGCTGCTTGCCGTCTCCCGATTCCGGCATCCCGAAGGTCGCTGACGAAAGCGCGATGCGGAAGCGCCCGATCACCGCCCTTCGCTTCTCGTCTTCCTGGCGAATGCGGATCGTGATCACCGTCTTCGCATCGGTTTCGAGCGGCTTCTCCAATCGAAGCGAAATCATCTCGCTGTGCCCGTCCGCCAGACCTTCCTTCCATCCGGTCTTCGGATCGCCATCGATCGCCGCCATCGCCGGACCGTCGGGGTGTTCGCCATTCTTCAGCGTTGTCGCCAGCACAAATGGCAGCTTCTGTTTGCCGATTGAAGCCTCAATCTCCGAAATCACGAATCCGTCCGCGCCGCGCGCCAGCCTTGCGCCGGGCAGGGAATCGTCCTGATGAACATCGAGCCCCAGCGCCGTCCACTTGCCCGCGCCCGGCCGGATCTCCACCGTGTAGACATCGTTATCCGGAATCGGCCCGCTCACCACCACCGTGCCGCCGCCCGGCTTGCGATCGGCCGTCATCGAGCCGCCCGCGTACCACGTGCTGTCCAGCAGTTCGGTGGTGTAGACCTTTATCGTTGCGCCGCTCGATGCCTTCGCGGAAACGGGCGCAACGTATTTCCACGCGAGCGCGCCCGATTCACGGGCCGCCACAGCGCGTTTCTCCCATCCGGGATCGCTCGCCATCAGCTTCTGCGCGGCGGCTTCCAGCGTGGTCTTTGCCGCCGCCTCGCCGGACTTCAGCGCGTCCAGTTCCTTCTGCTGCTCCGGCGTGGCCAGCAGCAGCTTCGATCCCCAGGCGTTCTCGCCCCGATCGGGCATCAGGCCCGTTTCTTTTATATCGGCGAAGAAGGCCTTCATCGAATAGAAGTCCTTTGACGTGAACGGATCGAACTTGTGATTGTGGCATTCGGCGCAGCCCATGGTGGACCCGAGCCACGCCGTGCTCAGCGTCCGCACCCGATCCGCGCCGTACTTCGCCAGATACTCCTTCGGCTGAATCCCGCCTTCGGCCGAATAACGGTTCAGCCGGTTGTATGCCGACGCAATTCGCTGGTCGCGCGTGGCATTCGGAATCAGATCGCCCGCAATCTGATCGCGCGTGAATTCGTCAAACGGCATGTCGTCGCGAAACGCGCGCAGCACCCAGTCGCGGTAAGGCCATGAGGGCCACAGATTATCGCCATGGAACCCGGCCGAATCGGCGTACCGCACCGCGTCGAGCCAGTACATCGCCTGGTTTTCGGCGTAATGCGGAGACGCGAGCAGCCGGTCCACCAGCTTCGCGTAAGCTTCGGGCGAATGGTCTTTCACGAACGCCTCGGTCTCTTCGGGCGTGGGCGGAAGGCCCGTCAGATCGAGCGAAACACGGCGGATCAGCGTGCGCGGGTCGGCTTCCGGCGACATCGCAAGGCCGGCCTGCTTCAACCGCGCGAGCACCAGCGCATCCACCGGATTCTCCGCGCCGGACGGAATCTGCGGCCTTCGAACCGGCTGATACGCCCAGTGGCCTTCGTATTTCGCGCCCTCGGCGACCCACCGCCGGACCGTGTCCTTCTGCGCCTCCGTCAGAGTTTTGTGCGCGAAATCCGGCGGCATGCGGCGCGCGCCGTTCGCGAAAATGCGTTCGATGATTTCGCTCTGCTCCGGATGCCTCGGCACAATGGGCGTTTTCCCATTGCGCAACGGCTTCGTCGCTTCGTCCCGGAGATCCAGCCGCATATTCGCCATCCGCGAACTCTTGTCCGGACCGTGACAGCGGAAGCATGTGTCGGACATGATCGGCCGGATATCGCGATTGAACTCGACAGGTGCTGCGGCGAGCGCGAGTGATTGGGAAAGAACGGCGGCGGCAAGGACGCGCGGAACCCTCATGGTTGAACCTTTGGTTCATCATATTCCCGCCGCGCGCCGGTGGCCAGCCAAATGCGGTTGGAAATCACGGAACGCGACAAATGGCAACCACGGAAAACCGCTGCTGGCCCGGCTATGAACCGGTGAAAGGCAAGTCCGAACACGAACAGGGAAGCTGCAGAAAGAAGCCGGAATCGGAATTGAC
>DAIDJK010000423.1 GCA_027450225.1 Bryobacterales bacterium
ACGACTGGAAGCAACTCGCAGAGCGTGGCTTCGAGGATTTCCGTCTCAAAGTGGGCGGACTCGTCGAGATGCCGGTCGAGCTCTCACTGAAGGATCTTGAGCAGTTGGGCGAAACCGAAGAGATCACGATGCATCACTGTATCCAGGGATGGAGCGGCATCGCCCGGTGGGGCGGCATTCCTATGAAGAAGCTTGTCGAACTGGTACGGCCCAGACCGCAAGCCGGAACCGTGGCCTTTTTCTCCTTCGGCGAAGCTCTTTACGGTGGCCGCTACTACGACACTCAAAGCCTTGAGAATGTCCTGAAGCCGCAGTGCTTGCTGGCGTCGCGCATGAACGGACAGCGGCTTCCGCAATTGTATGGTGCACCTCTGCGGCTCCGCGTCGAGAACCAGCTCGGCTACAAGATGGTCAAATGGATCGAGCGCATTGACTTCATCGAATCGGAAAAACTGCTCGGCAAAGGAGAGGGCGGCAAGAACGAAGACGACGAATACTTTGACTTGCTGCCGAACATCTGATGCCCCGGCCCGCTCCGTCAGTTCCGCAGCCCACAGGCCCTGATCACATTCGTTCCCTGCTTCGCCGGCTCCGGCTGGATTGGCTGCTGCATCGTTTTCCGCCGCGGCTCGTCCGCTCGGTCTACGTGTTCGTAAACAGCTTCATCACCATCGGACTGCTTGCGCTTCTGGCGTTTCTCAGCCGCAATCCGTTTGTTTTCCCATCCCTCGGACCTACAGCGTATCTCCTCTTCTTCTCGCCCCTCGGGAAATCGGGCAGCCCGCGAAACACGATTCTGGGCCACGCAATTGGAATCGCGTGCGGCTATGCGGCTTTCGTCGTCACGGGCGCCGGCGGGATACCGTTTGGTGTTCATCCAGGGATCTTCTGGCCAAGAATCCTCGCCGCGGACTCGCTGAGAAGCGGGTTAGTGGTAGATCAGGTACTTTTCGCGAATCGCACGGAATTCGGCGATACCGTGCCGTGCGGCGGCGAGTGGGTTCCGCGCCTGATCCAGCGCGGCGATAACTTCGGCGTTGCCGATCAAATTCTGATCGGTACTGAAATCGATACGGCCAGGGTAGAGCGTTGCGAGCGCATAAGCAACTTCGAGGCCGAGCATCGATGACGAGAAGATGTTGCGCTCACCGAGCGTGAAACGAACGCCGCTAAGTTGCTTTCCGGCAAGATGCGAACTCGCGGGGGTGAATTGCACGGATTCGAAAGAAACGCCGGGAATATGTTCGCCGTTGAGGAATGCCGCGAGGCTCGGGCCGTCGATCCAGTCCGCTCCAACCTCTTCGAAAGGCGTCTCCGTGCCGCGCCCTACGGAATAGTTGGCGGAATATTCCAACAGGGCTGGTCCGGGATACAGGATCGCGTCGTTCAGATTGCGGATATTCGGGGATGGATTTACCCATGGAAGTCCGGTTTCATCGAACCACTCGTCGCGGGTCCAGTCGAGCATGCGGACAATGTGGAGGTTTGCGCCGACGTGCTTTTCTGCGTTCTCGAGCGTGGCGAGTTCTCCCATGGTGAGACCGTGGCGAAGCGGCAGAGGATAGCCGCCGACGAAGGAGAGTTTGTCGGCATCGAGCATCGGACCTTCAACGTGGTTGCCGGTCAACGGATCAGGACGGTCGAGAACATAGAACGGGATCTGCTCTTTCGCCGCTTCCTCCATGGCGTAAAGCATCGTCGTTTCGTAGGTGTAGAAGCGAACCCCGAGATCCTGGATATCGAAAACGAGGGCATCGAGACCGCGCAACATCTGTGGCGTGGGGCGCATGGTTTTGCCGTAGAGACTCCAGACTTTGAGGCCCGTGGCGGCGTCGATTGAGTTTTCGACGCCAGGATGATCTTCCGCTCCAAGGATTCCGTGCTCGGGGGAGAAGAGCGCGACCAGCTTCACGCCTCCTTCGCGCATCTGATCGATGTTGCGGCGGCCGAGACGATCGATCCCGGTCTGGTTGGTGATGAGGCCGACGCGCTTCCCTTTGAGTTCGGCAAAGCCGGAGTCTTCAAGGACGTCGAGACCAGTGCGGGTTTGTTTGAACGCGCGTGGAGCGTAGCCGACGGAGGCGGCGACGATGGTCGCTATCTTTCGCCGGAGCGGCGTGATGGCGGCCCGCAGATGCGGGTGCACGGAGTTCGCGAGAAAGATGACGTAAGTGCGGGAGGCGGGGTCGATCCAGATGGATGTGCCGGTGAAGCCGGTGTGGCCGAACGAGCCGACGGGAAAAAGATTGCCGCGCGTACCGGAATAGGGCGAATTAATATCCCAGCCGAGACCGCGGACGACGGGATTATCGACGGGGGATGTGGGGCTGGTGAATTTCTGTATGGTTGCGGGGCTGAAAAGACCGGCCCCGCCATCGAGAATCATCTGACAGAATTTGGCGAGATCTGCGGCGGTGGAGAAGACGCCCGCGTGGCCGGCGACGCCGCCCATCCAGCGCGCCCGAGGATCGTGAACGACGCCGCGGAGACCAGTTCCATCTGGCTGCATTTCGGTGGGCGCAATGCGGGGGCGCAGAGAGGCGGGCGGCAGATAACCCGTGTCTTTCATGCCGAGCGGATCGAAAACGATGTCCTTCACGTATTCGTTTTCGGGCTTTCCGGACAGCCTGCGAGCGATCTCACCGAGCAGCATAAAGTTGGTGTCGCTATAAATAAATTTCGTATCGGGCGGCGCTATGGGCTTATCCATTTCGGCCATACGAATGCCGGTTTCGTAGCCGCTCCATGGCGGATTGATGTCGATATCCGGGCGAAAGCCGGAGAAATGCGTCATCAATTCGCGAATGGTGATGGGGCTCTGGCCACCCTGGAATTCCGGAAGATAGCGGGTGACGGGCGCATTGAGGTCGACACGGCCCTGTTCGAAGAGTTTCATCATCGCGCTGGTGGTGGCGACGATTTTGGTAAGCGACGCGAGATCGTAGACGGTATCAAGCGTTGCCGGCTCTTTCAGGCCGACGAGCGAGCGATAGCCGTAAGCCTTGCGATAAAGGATCTGGCCCGCATGGCCGACGAGAAGAACGCCACCGGGAATCTTGTTTTCGCGGATGGCCTGATTGATTACAGCGTCGAGTTCAGGACCGGCGGCGAACGTGGGAAGCGACGCGGGGATGGTTTGCGCGACCGCGGCTGTGGCAATGCCCAGGGCCAGCGCGAGAAATCTCATGGGAACTAACCTGAGATTAGCAGGCGGAAAAGTTGGATATGCCCCCACCAGATTTCTATACGATCGGGCATTCGACGCGATCTGCGGAAGACTTCCTCCGGATGCTGGAGGCGCAGGGCGTAAAGAAGGTAATCGACGTGAGGACCATTCCGCGGTCGGCGCGAAACCCTCAGTTTAATCGCGAATTGCTGCCAGGAACGCTGGCGACGGTTGGGATGGCGTATTCGCACGCGCCGGCGCTCGGGGGATTGAGAAAGCCTCGAAGTGATTCCGTGAATTTGGGATGGCGGAACGAGAGCTTCCGGGGATTTGCCGATTACATGCAGACCGAGGCGTTCGAGGAGGCCATCGATCATTTGATTGAGGAAGGTTCGAGACAACGCGTCGCGATCATGTGCGCGGAAGCCGTTCCGTGGCGATGCCATCGCAGTCTGATTGCCGATGCACTGCTGGCCAGGGGAATCGAGACGCGCCATATTATGAGCGCTGCAAAAGCGGACCCTCACAGGCTGACGAAGTTCGCGCGACTGAATGGGCGGATGGTGACCTATCCGGCCGAGAGCCTGCACCCCAATCTGGCCCTGTGACCAGGCCACCAGCAGTTCAGCCTGAATTGAGGACTGGACGATCGAGCACCGTTGCGGCGGATATCAGGGTTCTGTTATAACTCCACGTATCGATTGCGCGGGTTTGGCGGCGGCGCCATCGAGGGCAGCGGTGAAGGCTACAGGCCTGATCACAGAATGATGAAAAAAAAGACATCGACCTCCGCGCAAGGGGATGCGACGGAGAACCACCCGAAAGCCGGGGCAGCGGACCAGAAAAGCCGGACCGCGCAGCAGCAGCAGCAGCTTGCTGATTACGAAAAAGCGCTGAAGCTTTTCGCGGAGCGGAAATACGCCGACGCGTGCAATCTGTTTTCCAGCGTAGCGGCGGGTCCGGCCAGTAACATCGCCGATAAAGCGCGCGCGTACAAGCAGGTGTGCGAGCGCAAAACGGCGCGACAGGACATCGAGTTCGACAACGCCGATGACCATTTCAACTACGGAGTGGAGCGACTGAACGCGCGAGACATCGAAAAGGCGCGGCATCATTTGACGAAAGCGCTGACAATGAAGCCGGATGCCGAGTACATCGTCTACACGATGGCGCTCTGCTGCGGTTTCTCGGGAGACGGCAACGGAGCTTGTGAGAACCTGAAACGTGCGATCGAACTCGAACCGAGAAACCGAATCCTGGCACGGCAGGACCCGGAGTTCGCGGTGCTCTCGCAGCAGATTCCGGCATTGCGCGCCCTGCTCGGCGCAGAATAGAGTCACGGCGCGCCGCGCCGCGACGTCCGGGGCCGTCCGCGCCTGATTTCCGCAGAAACAATGCAACCTCTTCGCGTCGTCTCGATTGGCGGAGGCACTGGTCTCTCTTCTCTGCTCGCGGGCCTGAAGAGATTCGCGCACCAGTCGCCGGATGCGCCGCATGTGGACATCACGGCGATCGTCACGGTTACTGCCGACGGCGGCAGTTCCGGGCGGTTGCGCCGCGAACTGAACGTTCTGCCCCCGGGCGATATCCGCAATTGCATGGTGGCGCTCTCCGAAGACGAAGCGCTGCTCTCGCGGCTTTTCCAATACCGATTTCAGGCCGGAAGGGGCTTGAAAGGCCACAGCTTCGGAAATCTGTTTTTGACCGCGCTCACTGACATCACCGGGGATTTCCCCGAAGCGGTGCGAAAATCCTCGGAGGTTCTGAACATCGCGGGGCGGATCTTCCCGGCCACGGCGGCCAACGTTTCGCTCGTAGCCGTGCTCGAAGACGGAAGCACCGTCAGCGGGGAGACGCGCATCAGCCGCAGCCGCAAGCCGATTCGAGAGGTACGCCTCTCACCCCGACGTGTGCGTCCTCTCAGGGAGACGCTTGACGCGATCGCGAATGCGGATCTGATCACGATGGGCCCAGGATCGTTGTTCACGAGCGTGATTCCGAACC
>DAIDJK010000424.1 GCA_027450225.1 Bryobacterales bacterium
ACCGGGTTGATGACATCGACGATCGGGAATACGGAGACGACAACGTAGAGCAGAGTCATGCTGAAACCTGACAGAGACATTGCCCGGAGCGCGAAAGACGGCTTCTCGCCTTTGGCCGCAAGCGGAATGGCGAACATGACCAGATAGGCGGCTCCGTATGCGATGCCGTTGGCGTTTTGCAGGATCTGATAGGCTTCCTGATTCCCTGCCCCGACGCTGGTAAGAAGGCCGATGGCGAGACTTACCGCGCCGATGAAGGTGATGGAGCCGACCGGCGTTCTGTACTGCGCGTGAAGGCGCGTGAACCATTCGGGCAGCAGATGATCCCAGCCTGCGACGAGCGGTAGTCGAGCGCACGTGTTGAAGCTGAGCAGCGCCTGGCCGACGAGCGTGACGATGATGAGTCCACCGATTACGGAGGTGGCCGAGGCCGTGATTCCAAACGACCGGATGCCGCTGTTCAGGACCTGTGTAATCGGCGACATCAGGTCGATATCGGCGGGTTTGACGAACACCAGCACGCAGGCGGTTCCGAGCACAAAAGCGGAGGCGATGATCGGAGTCGCCATCCAGACGGACCGGCGGATCACGCGGGCGGCGTCACCACGGCATTCGCCGGCGAAGGTGGAGACCGTGTCGAATCCGCCGAGCGCGCCGAAGCCCATTTTGGAGAGGATGTTCAGGTTGAAGAACGTGAACGCCGGGACGCCGAGCGCGAGTGGCGCGTGCGCGACAGGGCCGCTGAACCATCGCGGCAGGGCGAAACAGGCCATGGCGACGAACAGGAAGAGAATCATGAAGCCGGCAAGGCCGTGAATCCACTTCCCGATGGCAAGGCCGATGCGGGCCAGCAGAACGAGAAGGACGATGATGAGCGCGCCGGCGAGCGCGATGACGAATTTGCTGTTCGCGATCCAGGCGCCGGACGGCCCGAGCACGTAGGCCAGGTTGTTGGCGAACAGGAGGCCCAACGACGAAATGAAGATGATGTTGTAAAACCAGATGTTCAGCGCGGCCAGGAACCCGGCGAGATCACTGAACCGCAGCCTGGCCCACTGATAGAGGCCGCCTTCGAGCGGCATTTCGTTGTTCAGGTGAATGACGACGAATGCCGATGGGATGTAGTAGAGGACGATCGCGCCGAGCCAGAATGCAAGATGAGTGGACCCGAGTTTCGCCGCCGTGCCGATCCAGGAGAGACCAAGGATGGAGAGTACCTGGGTGAAGACCAGATTGGGAAGCGAGAGCTCCTTGCGGAGTTCTGCGCTGTGGCTGATGACGTCCCGTTCAGCGGCTGCAAGACTGAGGTCTTCCGGCATGGATTCGGGCATTATCCCGTGCGACGTGGCGCTTTGTCAGTCCGGTACGGTCCCAGTACGGATTTCCGGGCGATAGAAGCTGAGCGCGTTATCGCCTTGCCTGAGGCGGCGGTATTGCCGGTACGGGCCGAACTCGTCCGACAAAGCGAGGCGGACGGAGTGCTGGAAGATAACAGTTGCCACGGGTACGGCGGATTCGATGGCTTCCATTGCGGCGGCGTATTCGCGTTCGTTTGGGTATGGCGGGTCGAGAAAAACGATATCGGCCTGCAATGCGCCCAGATGCAGCGGGGCTGAACCGAGGATGACGCGCGCGCGGGCTTCCGCGCTGAGAGCGGCCAGATTGGCGCGAATGAGCTCGGCGGCCCTGCGGTCCTTTTCAATAAAGATGGCGTGGCGCGCGCCGCGGCTGAGGGCTTCGATGCCGACAGACCCCGTGCCGGCGTAGGCATCGGCGAAGATGGCGCCTTCGATGACCGGTGAAAGGATGTTGAACAGGGTTTCGCGAAGGCGGTCCGGGGTGGGGCGAACCGCGAGACCCGGCATCGATTGCAGGCGGCGGGAGCGGAATTCACCAGCGATTACGCGCATCTGCAATCGGCTCTTTCAACCAACCTGAACAAGGGCATAACGGCGTTGCCAGTGGTCCTTTATATAGGTGACCGCGGCGGTGAAGTCTTCCTGTGAAGGAGGATGCTCGACAAAGGCACGGGCTTCATGGCGCGCGGCGGAGAGGATGTCGGGATCGCGCAGAATATTCGCGATGCGCAACGCGGGCATGCCGGATTGCTTCGTACCGAAGAATTCGCCGGGGCCGCGAAGCTTCAGGTCCATCTCGGCGATGTGGAAACCGTCCTGCGATTCGACCAGGGTTCGGATGCGCTCCTTGCCCGCGTCGTTCAGTTTTTCCGTCACCAGGAAGCAGTAGCTTTGTTCGCCGCCGCGGCCGACGCGCCCCCGAAGTTGATGCAGTTGCGAGAGACCAAAGCGCTCGGCCTGCTCGATCACCATCACGGTTGCGTTGGGAACGTCGACCCCCACCTCGATGACCGTGGTGGAGACGAGGATCTTCGTGCGGCCGTTTTTAAACGCGTCCATTGCCGACTCCTTTTCGGCGGCCGGCAGCCGGCCATGCAGCAGCGCGACCGGAATGTCCGGGAAGACCTCGCGAGACAGGTGCTCGTACATCGCCTGCGCGGCTTTCATGGCCTGCGTTTCGGATTCTTCGATGACGGGATAAACGACGTAAGCCTGGCGGCCGGTCCGGATCTCGCCCAGCACGGCGCTCCAGACGCGCTCGATATGGTCCGACGTAAAGTGTTTCGTGACGATCGGCTTGCGGCCAGGAGGAAGCTCGTCGATGACGGAGATGTCGAGATCGCCATAGAGCGTCATCGCGAGAGTTCGCGGAATCGGCGTCGCGGTCATGACGAGAACGTCCGGCGTGACGCCCTTCCGAACCAGTTCGAGACGCTGCATGACGCCGAAGCGGTGTTGCTCATCGATGATGACAAGACCGAGCTTCGCGAACTCAACATCCTTTTCCAGAAGAGCGTGCGTGCCGATGGCGACCGGGATCATGCCCGCGCGCAGCATTTCCTTGATCTTGAGCTTCTCGCGCGCCGCCGAAGAGCCGGTGAGCGGAGCTGTGACATAGCCGATTTTCCGGAACAACGGCGTGAGCGAAAGGTAATGCTGCTGCGCCAGAATTTCGGTGGGCGCAAGTACGGCCACCTGATAACCGTTTTCGACTGCGATCACCGCTGCTTCAGCGGCGACGATGGTTTTGCCGCTGCCGACATCGCCCTGCAGCAGGCGGTTCATCGGGCTGGGGTGCGCCATATCGTCCGCGATTTCCTTGAGCACGCGTTTCTGCGCGCCGGTGGGCCGGAAGGGCAGCAGCGTCTTGATTTGCTCGCGCACGCGTTCAGTCAGCTGGAATTCGATGCCGGGCATCATACGCGCGCGGCGGCGCTTGATTTCGAGACCGCACTCGAGCCAGAAGAATTCTTCGAAGATGAGACGGAACTGCGCGGGCGAACGGAAATCGTTGAGCATCGCGACCGGCGTTCCGGCGGGTGGGAAATGCGAGGCGCGGATCGCTTCGGTACGCGTCGGCAGGTGCAGCGCCTGGCGGATGCGTTCGGGCAGGCGATCTTCCAGCGGCGGGAGATCTTCGAGAATGCGGTGGATCAGCACCCGCAGCGCGCGTGTGTTGACCTTCGAGACGGCTTCGTACACCTGTACGATGCGGCCGGTGTGGAGCTGAAACTCCTGATCGTCTTCGTCGGCCGTGAGGATCTCGGTCTCCGGATGCATCATCTGGAGTTCGCCGCGGTAGGTGTCGAACTCGATTTTTCCGAAGAGAGCGACGCGCGTGCCGGGCGTGAGGCGGTCGGCAAGATAGGCGCCGTGAAACCACTTGCCGAGGATGACGCCACGCGAGGAATCGGTGAATTCGGCTTCGAAAAGGCCCAGATTCCGGCGGCGCAGACCGGCGACTTTGGCTGAGCGTACTTCGGCGATGACGGTGGCGAGTTCGCCGGGAGCAAGGCGCGCGATCGGCTTCAGATTGCTGCGGTCTTCATAGCGGAAGGGGAAATAGTTGATGAGGTCTTCGACGATTTCGAGACCTTTGGCGGCGAGCATGGCGGCCCGCGACGGGCCGACGCCTTTGAAGTACGTAAGCGGGGTCTGGAGATCGACCGGCAAATTCGAGTGTACTGACCGAAGCGCTGTTGTGCGGTTACTTCGGTAATGGACTCTCAAGGCTGACGGCCGCTACAGGCCCGGCAGGAACGAGACGAAGAGCGCCAGTCCGCAGCCCAGGGCCACAAGTCCCCGGCCGCGGAAGCGCCTCAGGTTCCTTCACCACATCCAGATGCCGGAAGTTCCGTCTCCAACACGGACATGGCATGGCACAGGCAGACCGACAGGTTCTCAGCGCGAGATGGAGCCCCGGTTCGACGATTGCCCTCATC
>DAIDJK010000425.1 GCA_027450225.1 Bryobacterales bacterium
CGCAGGTGGAGTACGGAGAACTGATCGTGGATAACGCCTGCATGCAACTGGTGATGCGGCCGGAGACGTTCGACGTGCTGGTGCTGCCGAACCTGTACGGCGATATCGTTTCGGATCTCGCGGCGGGCCTCGTAGGCGGGCTCGGCATTGTGCCGGGCGCGAATCTCGGGGACAATTGCGCGGTATTCGAAGCGGTGCACGGATCGGCGCCGGATATCGCGGGCAAGGGACTGGCGAATCCGACGGCGCTGATGCAATCGGCGCGGCTGATGCTGGCGCACATCGGAGAGCGGGAGGCCGCCATCCGCATGCAGAAGGCGATCGAGTCGGTTTACGCGAGCGGCAGGCACCTGACGCGTGACGTAGGCGGTTCCGCCGGAACAGAAGAGTTCACCGGCGCCGTCATCGAGCGGCTGGCGGCTTAACGGGCGCCCTTCAGGCCGTTGCGGCTGCGCGTTCTTCTTCGATTGCTGCGTCGCTCAGGTCCACGCCTTCCCAGCGCGCGACAACGGCGGTCGCCAGACAGTTGCCCAGCAGATTGACGGACGTGCGCGCCATATCCATCAGGGTATCCACGCCAAGAATAACGGCGATGCCTTCGACCGGCAGATTGAACGTGGCCAGCGTTCCGGCGAGGATCACGAGAGACGCGCGCGGCACTCCGGCTACTCCCTTGCTGGTGAGCATCAGCGTCAACATCATCAGGATCTGAGTGCCGAACGGCACGTGCACGCCCGCGGCCTGCGCCACGAACATCGCGGCCAGCGAGAGATACAGCGTGGAACCATCCAGATTGAAGCTGTAGCCGGTGGGCAGAACGAACGCGACGATGTGCTTGGGGACGCCGAAACGCTCCATGTTTTCAAGCGCAATCGGCAGCGCGGCTTCGCTCGATGCGGTCGAGAAAGCGAGCAGGAACGGCTCACGGACGTACGCGATGAAGCGGCGCAGCGGGATGCGGGCAATCGCCGTTACGGTTCCAAAGACGAATACGACGAAGAACGCCTGCGCGCCATAGAGCGTGGCCACCAGTTTGCCGAGATTCAGCAGCACCCCGAGACCTTTATCCCCCACCGTAGCGGCCATTGCGCCGAAGACGCCCAGCGGCGCAAAAAGCATGACGTAATTGGTGTAGCGGAACATCACTTCCGAGAGCGATTCGCAGAAGCTGACCACCGGCCCTGCTTTGGAGCCGATCGCCGCGCAGGCGGCCCCGAAGATGAAGGCGAACACGACGATCTGGAGAACGTCGCCGCGCGCCATGGCATCGATGACGCTGGCGGGGAAGGTGTGTTCGAGGATCGCCGAAAAGCTGGTGGACGTTTGGGCGACGCCCGCGCCGGTTCCATGCTGCAACTGGACGCCGACTCCGGGCTTCACGAGATTCACCGCGCCGAGGCCCACGAACAGCGCGACGGTTGTAACGCTTTCGAAGTAAAGTATCGCTTTGCCGCCGATGCGGCCCATGGTTTTGACGTTGCCGGTTCCGGCGATGCCGACCACGAGCGTGCCGAACAGCAGCGGCGCGAGGATCGATTTGATCAGCCGAAGAAAAATAGTGCCGAGAATGGCGAGTTGTTTCGCCGGGCCGGGCAAAACGGCCCCGAAGAGGATTCCGGCGACCAGTCCGATAATGATCCAGCCGGTGAGAGAAATGCGCTTCAGAAGAATGGCCTCCAGCAAAAAGGGAAGCTACGCCGCCGCAGGCTGCAACGAGGCCCGTTCCAGTTAGTTTGGCCAGGAAAGCGATGGCGCGTCAAGCGCATCCGCGCGAGCGGCTATTTGTGCTTCTTTTTCGTTGGCGGTTTCGGTTTCGTTGGCGGTTTCGGCTTTTTCACCGTTCCATTCGAGCCGGGGGGATTCGGATTCGCGGGGGGATTCGCCTTGACGATCGCCTGCAGCGCGGACAGCAGGGCGGTTCCCATGGGGCTTCCAAGACCGGTACATGCGTCCCACCCCGGGCCAGCATCGAAGTGCCCGTTGTTGCCTGACGTGATGTCCCGGAAACCGGAGGCGGCCTGGTAAAAATCCGGATTCACAAAGCCGAGCTGGGTGTTCAGCTGCTGGTTCAGGATGGCGACCAGAGCGGCCATCAGCGGCGCAACGGCGCTGGTGCCGCCAATCACCTGCGGCTGGCCGTCCACCAGAACGTTGTACCCGGTTTCCGGATCGGCGTCGCCCGCCACGTCCGGAACGCCGCGCCCGGCAAAACCCGTATCCGGGTTCGCCGGAACGTTCGCTTTCGATTGATAATTCGGCAGCGGGAAAGAACGGCTGACGCCGCCGCCTGTCGCGCCTTCATTCTTCGAAAGCTCGTTCCAGACGACCTCACTCTGAATCGTGTTGCCGCTCGCGGCCAGCTTCGTGCCGCCGCAGCAGAGAGACCAGGGGCTTGAACCGGGAAAATCGACGTGATACGTGCCGGTAACGCCCTGCGTGCCGGGCTGCACTCCGTCCGTCGCGCCGTCGTCGCCGGCGGCTACGGTTACCGTCACGCCTACCGTGGCGGCATCCTGCAGCGCGGTGTTCAGGGCATCGCGCGATTGCTGCGTCCAGGTATCTTCGGGTCCGCCCCAGCTGATCGAAAGGATACTCGGCTTGTACGTGGTGTCGTGCACGGCCTGGGAAATCGCATCGATGAAGCCCTGGTCGGTATTCGGCGCGAAATAGACGACGATGTTCGCGCCCGGCGCGACGGCGCCGGCAACTTCGATATCGAGCATCACTTCGCCGTCCGAGTTCGGGTCCTGCCCGGGAGCGTTGGTTGCGTTGTCCACGGAAACCGCGACCACGCTCGGCGGCTTCACCCCCAGACCCGTGAAGTAGTTGTTCAAATCCGAAGAGGAGAAGCCTCCACCGAGTTCGATGATGCCGATGGTCTGGCCCGTTCCATCGCCCTGCGGAAACTGGTACAGTTGCGCCACTTTTGTCGGATCGAACGACGCGGGGGCGGCCGCCTCAGGGGCTGCGCGGCGCACGCGGTGGTGCGGCTTCGCCTGCGGGCGGTTGTCGAGCCCGAGCACAGCCATCACGAATGAGGCGAGTTCTTCCGGAATCTGCACCTCGCCCTGGCGTCCCCGATACTGAAGACCGGTATGATCCACCCGGTAATGCAGCAGCTGAGTGCCGAACGCTGCTTCGATGTTGGCTACGGTACCGGAAATCCTTATGTTTCGTGAACCGGGTGTGTGTGGCAATACCGCGAGATTGTGAGCCGCGGCAAACCGGCGGAGCGTGCCGAGGTGTTCGGGAACCGGACCGTAGAGCGCCTCGTATTCATGGCGCGAGATGCAATGCACGCGGCTCGGCGGCCGGGGCTGATCGCGTCCGCGAAGGATCACGGTTACTTCGACGGTCTGGTTCGGATCGGGAGGCCCCGTCACCACCGAACCGGGAATCAGGCGCTTCTCGCTGCCCTTCAGCGCGACTCGATTATTAAAAGCCATGTTGGATATTCTTTATCAGAAAAGCGGAGTGACACAAGCATAAGTGACAATTACGAGTGGGAATTCGTGTCCGAGCGTCCTCTGAATGGCCTTCCTCGCGTATATCCGATTCTCGATGGCGCGGCGCTGGAAAGAGCGGGGATCGACTGGATTTCAGCCGCGGAGTCGCTCCTCGAAGGCGGCGCGGAGATTCTGCAGTTCCGGCACAAGGCGTTCTGGAGCCGCGAGGTGGTGGAATCGGCGGCGCGCGTGGCCGCCATTTGCGCCGCGGCCGGCGTGCCTTTCGTCGTGAACGATCGAGCCGATTATGCGGCATATATTTTCGCCGAAGGCGGCCGGGCGGCGAAAATCGGATTACATCTCGGGCAGGACGATCTCGAGCCGGGCGACGCGCGCAAAGTGATCGGGGGCGAAATATTCATCGGGTATTCCACCCACAACGAAACTCAGATGCGGGCGGCGGAGCACGAACCCGTGGATTACGTCGCCTTCGGCCCGGTCTTCGGAACCCGATCGAAAGAAAGGCCGGACCCCGCAGTGGGTCTGGCGGGACTACGCGCCGCGCGCGCTCTCACCGCCCGGCCGCTTGTTGCCATTGGCGGCATCACACGCGACAATGCCTATCATTGTTTTGAAGCGGGGGCCGACTCCGTCGCGGTGATCGCCGACATGATTCCCCAGCCCTGCACCAGGAAAAACTTGCGCGAACGCATGATCGAATGGCGACAACTGAACAGCAGGTAACGGACCGCGCCGGCGCCGGATTCGTCAAAGGACTGGGACTGACCGACGCAACGACCCTGGTGATGGGCTCGATGATCGGGTCGGGCATCTTCATCGTTTCGAGCGACGTGGCCCGGCAGGTGAAGTCCCCGGGGCTGCTGATGCTTTGCTGGCTGCTCGCGGCGGCGCTCACCATTGTGGCCGCGCTCAGCTATGGCGAACTCGCGGCCGCCATGCCGCACGCCGGCGGCCAGTATGTTTACCTGCGCGAGGCTTTCGGAAGGCTCTGGGGATTCCTTTACGGCTGGACGCTGTTCCTCGTGATCCAGACCGGAACCATCGCGGCCGTCGCGGTTGCCTTCGCGAAATATACGGGCGTGTTCGCGCCGTCGATTTCCGCGAACCATTACCTGATCGGATCGGGCAAACTGGGGCTCACCACTCAGCAACTGCTCGCGATCGCCATCATCGTGCTCCTCTCGATGGTGAACACGCGCGGCATTCGCACCGGCGCCGTGGTGCAGAACGTTTTCACGTTCGCGAAAGTCGCGTCGCTGCTTGGGCTGGCGATACTCGGCCTGCTGCTGGGCCGCAACGCGGGTGCGGTGGCGGCGAATTTCCAGGGTTTCTGGCGCAATGCGGGGTGGAACTGGTCCACAGTGGCGCTCGTCGGCACGGCTATGGTGGGTCCGCTGTTTTCGTCGGATGCATGGAACAACGTGACGTTTACGGCCGGTGAGGTGCGGAATCCGAAACGGAATCTGCCGTTATCGCTCGGGCTGGGCGTCGGGGTGGTTTCGACGATCTATATCGCGTGTAACTTCGTCTACCTGTGCGTTCTCACGCTGGGGCAGATACAGACCGCGCCGGAGGATCGCGTGGCTACCGCGGTGGTTTCGGTGATGTTCGGACCTGTGGCGACCCGGATCATGGCCGGCGCCATCATGGTGGCTACGTTCGGATGCCTGAACGGGCTGATACTTTCCGGCGCGCGCGTCTATTTCACGATGGCGCGCGACAATCTGTTTTTCCGGCGCGCGGGATTGCTGGACGAGCGCAGCCACACGCCCAATTTCGCGCTCGGCATCCAGTGCATATGGGCGGTGCTGCTGACGCTGAGCGGCCAGTACAGCGACTTGCTCGATTATGTTATCTTTGCAGTTCTGTTGTTCTACATCCTGACGATTGCGGGCCTTTTCCGGCTGCGGCAAACGCGTCCGGATATGGAGCGACCCTACCGAGCCGTGGGCTATCCGGTGCTGCCCGGCCTCTATATTCTGGCGGCTGGATTCATCGAGATTTTTCTGCTGTGGTTCAAACCCGCCTTCAGCGTGCGGGGACTGATACTTGTACTGCTGGGGGTTCCCGTTTATTTCCTCTGGCGGAGGAAAGAAGGTTATAACTCGTGAACCTGTTCGCGACCAAGCCGCTTTCACGCATCATGCGCGAGAGCGAAGGCGGGGAGCATCAGCTGAAGCGCT
>DAIDJK010000426.1 GCA_027450225.1 Bryobacterales bacterium
AGATAGAAGATCGATTTCGTGTCGCCGAACTTGAAATTGATCCGGCCCGAGCGCATGTGAACGCTGGGAAACGCGGCGGCGCCCGCCGGTTTCACCATGGTCGCGAAATTCCAGCTGACGCCCTCCCGTGGCTTGTCCACGCGCGTGAGCGTCACATAAGCATCGTCCAGATCCACCGACGCCAACGCGAGCGATCCGCTGAACAGGCTCTCGACGCGCGGAATCGCGCGCACCGTGCCTACGTACGCCATCGGCTCCGCGCCGGTCTTCGGGTCCTCGCCCACCGTCAGATTGGTGATGGTGAAGCCCGGCAGCGGCAGCAGGCGGAATTTCAGTTCGCTGAAGTCGACCGTTCGGCCGAGCGACCGCTCGAGCGCCTGCCGCACCGGTTCCCTGTACCGCGCCGCGCTGATCTTAGGAACGATCCACGCCGCGGCGAGCACCAGCCCCACAAGGCCGAAAGCGATCCGGAACCACGGAAGCCTCCGCTTCGGTGCGGCAACCCGTTCCAGCCGGGGCGCGCTCATACGCCCTGAACCTGCCGCGACATCAGCTCGCGGTACCGCTCGGGGTCGTCCACGTCATCCCGAATGCCAGGGTCATTCACATCCACGTACGCGATCTCGCCCGCATGCCGGTCAATGATGTCGTGGATCTTCGATGACGCCGGCTCTGCCCGGACTTCGCTCACCATCGCGCCGCGCAGCACAACCGGGTGTCCGCGCCTGCCCTCGAACCGCGGGATCGCGATCGGCGCATTTGCCGCCAGCAGCGCGCCAACCGTCTCCGCCGCAATCGCCGGGTGATCCACCAGCGTGAACAGCACGGCGTCGAACGGTCCCGGGCCCAGTTCCCGCAGTCCGGCCTGGAGCGACGTCAGCATCCCCTGCCTGTAATTCTCGTTGTTCACGACCCGGACGGATACGGGAGCCTGCGCGGCCAGAGTTTCCGCGCCGGCGCCGAACACAGCCATCACCGGATCGCAATGGCGGCTGAGCGTTGCCGCAAGTTCTGAAAGAAATGTCCCCCCGCGAAACGGAAGCAGCGCTTTCGGGCGTCCCATCCGCCTCGATTCGCCCGCCGCGAGTATGATCGCGGCGGCTTTCACTTCAACAGCGCGCGAATCCGCTCATCCGTGTAAACGGATTTCGAGATCGAGCGCCAGTTTCCTTCCGCATCCCGCCGCGTCGCGATCATCTCCGCCGCCACCGAGATCGCGATTTCCTCGGGCGAGACCGCGCCGATTTCGAGTCCCATCGGGGCATGCAGCCGCTCGAAATTCTCAGCCGGCAGGCCTTCTTTTTCCAGTTCGCGGATCACCGCGATTGTTTTTCGCTTGCTGCCGATCATCGACACGTACCGCGCCGGAGTCGTAATCGCCCACCGCAGCACCCGCATATCGTCCCGGTGCCCGCGAGTCACGATGATGATGTAGCTCGAGCTGTTCACATTCAGCTTCGGGAACACTTCTTCGTACTCCTCCGCGATCACTTCGCGCGCTTCCGGAAAACGCTCTCGGTTGGCGAACGCCTCGCGGTTATCAATCACCGTGACGCGAAATCCGGCCACATCCAGCACCTTCGCCAGGCTCTTCGAGATGTGCCCGCCGCCGAAAATGATGGCCGCGGGCTGCGGCGCAATGCACTCCACGAACACTTCCAGTTGGCCGCCGCAGATCAGGCCGTTATCGTAGGCTGCGTCCTGGCCGAGATTGAAAGACATGGTGCGCGGCTTCTCCGTATCGATCACCTCGCGCGCCGCGTTCCAGACTTCCGCCTCCACGCACCCGCCCCCGATCGTCCCCGCCATCGAACCGTCTTCGCGCACCAGCAGTTTCGCGGTCTCGAAGCTCGGAATCGAGCCCCGCACCTGAACGATGGTGGCAAGCGCGCATTTCTGCCCGAGCGCCCGAAGGCGGACGATCTCTTCGAAAACGTCCATTCAGCTCAATTATATCGGCGGCGTACGGCGGCGGAGCGCGCCATCGCAGCCGCTTTTCCCGGCGGCCTTGACGCCGTAAGATCGTCCTGTGCAACCGGCTATTGCTCTCACCCACGGCGCCGGCGCGAATTCCGAATCGCCGCTGCTCGTCGCCGTTGCGCGCGCCTTCGAGTCGGCGGGAATAGCGGCCGTCCGCTTCGATCTCGCTTTCCGGAAGAAACGCCGGTTCGGCCCTCCGCATCCGTCCGCGGCGGCCGCCGATCGCGAGAGCATCCGCGAGACGATGAACGAACTTCGCAGCCGGTTTACGGGGCCGTTCTATCTGGGCGGCCATTCTTATGGAGGACGCCAGGCAACCATGCTCGCGGCCGAAGACGCGAAAATCGTGGACGCTCTGCTGCTGCTTTCCTACCCTCTGCATCCGCCCAACAAGCCGGATCAGCCGCGCACAGCCCATTTTGCGGAGCTGCGGGCACCCTGCGTGTTCGTGCACGGAACCGCCGATCCCTTCGGCTCGCCCGAAGAATTGCGGGCCGCCATCGGGCTGATCCCGGCCCCCGCGCAACTCCTCTTCATCGAAGGCGCCGGGCACGATCTGAAGAAAGGCCGCTTCGACCTGGAGCCTGTCGTCGCAGCCCTGATCCGCGCTAGAAGCTCAGCCTGAGCCCGAGTTGCATTCCGCGTCCGCCGCCTGCGCCCGTCACCACGCCGAACAGGTTCTTCGCGGGATTGGCGTTATAGCTCGTCACGCTCGTGTTCGGGTTGTTGAACTGCGGCGTATTCGTTACCGAAAACGCCTCGGCGCGAATCTCCAGCTTGTAGCGCTCGCGAATCGAAACGATCTTGAACAAAGAAGCATCGAGATTGAAGAAGCCGGGACCGTCGAAGATATTCCGCCCGCTGTTGCCGAATACTCCCGGCGCGGTCGGCTGCACGAAACTGGTGGGACTGAACCAGGGATTTCCCACGTTGATTCCGTGCAGGATCTGAACCGGCGCCACCTGCTGCGCCGTCTGGTTGTTGCTTGGCGTATTCAACGAAGATCCGCTCGCGCCGATGGTCATCGGAAGGCCGCTCATCACCGTCAGAATGCCGTTCACCTGCCATCCGCCGATGACGTTGCTCAGCGGGCCTGAGTTCAGCCACTGCTTGCCAGGGCCAAATGGCAGATCGTACACATAGCTCTGCACGAACGTGAATTCGCGGTCGTAACTGTTCCGCGCGTAATTGCGCCGCGGATCGATGTACCAGTTCTCGCCGAGTCCGCCATCGTCACCGCTCTGGAAGCCCATGCCTTTGCTCCAGGTGAACGCCGTGGTAACGGCAAGCCCATTCGCGAACCTGCGGTCCAGTTTTGTCTGCAGCGCGTTGTAGCTGTTCGAATATCCCGCCCAGAGCAGGTTTGTGGACGCCGTTCTGCCGAATGTGGCGAACTCGGGCAGCCCCGCGTTGCCGATCCCTGGGGTGGTCGTATTGGCGTTCAGGTTGTAATTCACCACCGAATCCACGCCATGATTGCCCACATACGCCACATCCAGCACGAAGTGCCACGGCAGGCTCTGGCCAATCGCGAAATTCCAGGACTCGACATACGGATTCTTGAAATTCAGATTCACCACGTTCCAGGATGAGTTACCCGGCGAAGGCAGAATGCCGCTCGAAGGAATTGGCGGCGTCGCGGGCGGAGGGAAGCCATTCTGGAATGTCGCAACCTGCCCGTTCGGCAGCACCGCCGGGCCGTAACTGGTCAAAACCGGATCGTATTCGTTGTTCGAGCGGATCGGGTAATTGTATGCGTAGCTGTTGTCCGGGAAAGGGGTGTAACTGATGCCGAATCCCGCCCGGATCACGGTGGAATCGGTAAGCCGGTACGCCAGCCCAACACGCGGCGCGAAATTGCGATAGCGCGTCTTCATCCCCAGATTCAGCGGGTTTCCGCCGACTCCGGCGATCACCAGCGTGTTGTTGGCGGGGTTGTAATTCGAGAATCCGCCGGCGAAGTGCGGCGTGGCCGGTGGATAGAATTCCCACCGCAGCCCCATATCCACGGTCAGCTTGGGCGTGGCGGTCCACTTATCCTGCACAAAGCTGAAGAACTCCCATTGCCGATAGGCCGGGAAATAAGTTCCCGTGTCCCGCCCCGCCAGGTTCGGCAGGTCCAGCAGGAAGCTGCCCATGTTGTTGTAGAAGCTTGTTTTGGTGCCGGCGCCGCCGATCTTTGTCGCCGTCTGTCCATCGGCGAAGTTGAACACGCCGCGCGGGCTGAAGGTCTGGTCCTGCAGCAGATCGTCGCGCACTCGCCGAAGGTCCCCGCCGAATTTGATCGTATGGTTACCGATTATCTTCGTCAGGTTATCCGAAACGAGTATGTTGGCTTCGGCGCGCACCCACGGCATACTGGGCGAGTAACCGATCATGGGACCGGAATAGATGCCCCCGAGATTCACCCCGAACAGCCCGCTGGTGAACTGATCCAGATTCACGCCGGGAACGCCGAGCGCGGTTGACGCCGCGGTGCCGTAACCGGTCGGAAAAGCCGTGTTGTGGTAATACGCCACTCCGATGCGGAACTCGGAAACCAGCGTGGGCGTGAAGACGCGATCCCAGTTGATGCCGCTCGAATAAGTGTTCTGGGTTCCGGTTCCCTCGAACGCGCCCTGCGCCGGGCCGCCGGCGGCGCCAAAAATCGGCGCCTGATAGATCAGCGGACGCTGAAAGCTCAGACGAACGCTCACGCGGTCCTGATCCGTGGCTACCCAGTCCACCTTCGTATCGAATGAATTCGTATCTTTGTGATAAGGCAGCAGCGCGAAGTAATTCGAACTGGTTCCGCTGCTCGTCGGCGCGGGCAGCAGCGAAAGGATCTTCGTTGAAATCGGGTTGATGCGGCTGGCGGCAATGATGTTGCCGACAAATGGCGTGCGGTTGCTGCCGTCCGGGTTGCCCGTCGCCGGGTCGTAGATCGTTGTTCCGGAGGCGCTCAGATTGCCGGTGCGAACAGTCGCATCCGGGATGGTGACCAGGTTGGCGTTGGCCTCGTGGTCCGTGGTCCTCAGAAAGTCGCCGAAGTAGAAAAGCTTGTTCCTGCGGATCGGGCCGCCTACATTGCCACCGAAATAGTTGTAATGCAGTGCGCCCACGGAGGGATCGAAGAAGTTGCGCGCATTCAGGTCGCTGTTCCGCAGAAACTCGTACGCAGCGCCGTGGATATCGTTGGTGCCGGATTTGAGCAGTACGTTGGTCACGGCGCCGCTGGCGCGCCCCAGTTCCGCCTCGAAGTCGCTGGTCGAGACGTCTACGGTCTGGATCGCCTCGATCGGCGGCACCAGAATCTGCAGCAGCCCTGTGCGCTCGTTGTCGTCGATGCCTTCGATCTGGTAGTTGTTGCCCATGCGCATCTGCCCGTTCACTTCCGTCTGCAGCGAACTCGATGCGTTG
>DAIDJK010000427.1 GCA_027450225.1 Bryobacterales bacterium
GGACGGGACCGTCCAGTTCGAAGCCCCAGTCGTTCCACTTGAACGGCGACTTGTTCACGTGATTCCTGGTGAACGAATACGGAATGGCGTCGAATACATCGTTGCGGAGGAATTCGAACAGCGCGCCGTGGTATTCATTGCCGCCGGATTTCGTCAGCACGTTGATCTGCGTCGCCTGGTGTCCGAACTCAGCCGGGTAAACGCCGGTCTGGACCTTGAATTCCTGGATGGCGTCGATCGACGGCAGCACGACGTAGGTCATGAAGTCGGGATCGGTGTTGTTTACGCCATCGAGCGTGAAATAGTCGAACATGATGCGCTGACCCGCGGCCGAGATCGACTGCGAGGCGCGGTCACCACCTTCGCGCGAGCCTGCCTGCCCGGACGAAGGCGACAGAGTATCCACATTCGATGACAACGCGACCAGGTTCAGATATTCGCGTCCATTGAGCGGGAGCTCCGTAACGGCTTTGTTTTCGATAACCGCGCCGACGGATGCGTTTTCGGCCTGCAGCAGATCCGCCTGGGCGGAAACCTCGACAGTTTCCGACGTCTGGCCGACCTGCAGAGCCAGATCGAGCCGTACGGATTGCTGCACCTGCACTTCAAACCGATTGCTGCTTGCGACTTTGAACCCCGAATGCTCGGCTTTGACGGTGTAGAAGCCTGGGGGAACATTCGGAAAGGTGTAATCCCCCGCGTCGGTTGAGACTGTGGTTCTGACCGCGTTCGTCGCTGTATTCGTCAGCGTGATTGTGGCCGCTGGAACAGAGGCCCCTGATGGATCGGAGATGTGACCGGTGACTTCGCCTGCGGTTTGGGCGAAGGCCGGTATGCCAGCCAGGGCCAGCATGGAAACGAGCAAGGCGGCGCGGTTGAACGTGAACCGCAAACCCCTGAAAATCATCTGTATTACCCCCGTGTAAAGCTACGCGCTGGGCATAATATCACAGTTGTAAGGTTGAAAAGTAAGAAAAGCATCATGATGTATCATTTGCAACGCTAAAAGCGCTACAAGCGCACTGCTTTTGGTACTGGTACAATCGCATAACCTCTGGTCCCCTTGCGCGCTCCTTTCCCGCACAGCATAGATCTTGCCGTCATCGCGCTCTATCTGGCGGCGGTTACCTGGTTTGGATCCCGGTTTCGCGAATCCCAGCGATCTGTCCGCGATTATTTTCTGGGGGGCCGGACGGCGCCCTGGTGGGCGATCTCGCTCTCTATTGTCTCCGCCGAAACCAGCACGCTGACGATCATCGGCACTCCGCCGCTTGCCTACGCGGGCAGTTTTGTGTTCCTGCAGATCGTTTTCGGTTATCTGCTGGCGCGAATCGCCATTTCGATCATTTTTCTGCCGCGCTACTTCGAAGGCCAGCTGTTCACGGCTTATCAGCTGATGGAACGCCGCTTCGGCGGGAGAACGCGCCGCATCACGTCGGCAATCTTCCTCGTCACGCGCTCGCTGGCCGAGGGCGTTCGCGTTTTCGCCATTTCGATCGTGATTTCGATCATCCTGCACACGGCCGGAATCGCCTCGATCCTCGTCATCATCGCCATCACGCTGTTCTACACGTTCGAAGGCGGGATGACGGCGGTGATCTGGACCGACGTAATCCAGATGTTCATGTACGTTTTTGGCGCGGCGGTCAGCTTCTTCGTACTCCTGGGACATATCCCGGGCGGCCTCGGCCACGTCTGGAACGCGGGAATGGCGGCGGGCAAGATGAAGGTTTTCGATTTTCACTGGTCGTGGACATACCCGTATACGTTCTGGGCAGGCATCATCGGGGGCTGTTTTCTAACCACGGCCAGCCATGGCACCGATCAGCTGGTGGTGCAGCGGCTGCTGAGCGCGAAGAACCGGCGCGAGAGCCGTATCGCATTGCTCTCGAGCTGGGCCGTGATCTTCGTACAGTTCACGCTCTTTCTCGCGATCGGGCTCATGTTGTGGGTGGACCGGGGCGGCGCGCCGATTCCCGGTAAATCCGACAGCCTGTATCCGGCGTTCATCTGGAGCTCGCTGCCGCGCGGCGTGGCCGGGCTCTGCATGGCGTCCATCATCGCCGCGGCGATGGCAAATCTTTCAGCGGCGCTGAATTCGCTCGCGTCGGCGACCGTGGTGGATTTCTACGAACCTCTGACGCACGGCAGGCGGACGCCGGCCCATTATCTCCGGATCTCGCGATACTCGACCATTTTCTGGGGCGTGGTACTGGGCGGGGTGGCGGTATTTGCCAGCCAGTGGGGATCGGTGCTGGAATCGGGATTGTCGATCGCTTCGGTCACGCTGGGAATTCTGCTGGGCGTCTTTCTGCTGGGCGTGCTGACGAGGCGTCCCGGCGAAAAGGCAGCGATTTCCGGTGTGATCGCAGGGGCGCTTGCAATGCTTTATGTCCGTTTCGCAACCCATATCCCGTTCACCTGGTGGGTGCCGATCGGCAGCATGGTGACGTTCGGAGTGGGCGCGATCGCCGGAGCGGCCGGCAGGCGTGATGAGGGAGAGAAAGGACAATCAGCATGACCGAGCCCGGCTCGACTGAAGCGCGCGCCACCGAAACGGGCGCAGCCGGCCCTCCCGCTTCGCGCACGGCGGATCTGCGGAGAGACCTGGGGGTATTCGCGGCGCTCGCCATCGTGATTGGCACCGTGATCGGCAGCGGCATCTTCCGGGTACCGCAGTCCATGGTGCTGAACGTCGGCTCCGTCCGGCTGGTTTTTGCCGTGTGGATTGCCGGCGGCGCGCTCTCCATGGCGGGCGCCCTCACTTACGCCGAACTCGCCGCCGCACTGCCGGGCGCCGGCGGCGAATATGTCTATCTGACAGAAGCGTACGGCCCGCTTTGGGGATTCCTCTACAGCTGGACGCAGATGTGGGTGGCAAAAAGCGGCTCGATCGCGACTCTGGCTACGGCGTTTTTCGAATACACGGCCTTTTTCCTGCCGAAATTCGAGCAAATCTGGATAACCGCGGGGCCGTTCCAGATCCGCTACGGCCAGTTGTTCGCAATGGCGCTCATCCTGTTTCTCGGACTCGTGAATTACTTCGGCGTGAAGATCGGCGGAGGCGTCCAGATTGCGGTGACGGTGGTGAAACTGGGCCTGATCGGGTTCCTGATCCTGGCCGGGCTGCTCTATTCGGGTCCCGCGCCGCACGTGGACGCGCACCCGATCGCAACGCCGCCCCTGTTTGCGGGCTTTATCGCGGCGCTGGTAGGCGCGCTCTGGGCATATGACGGCTGGAACAACGTGGGAATGGTGGCCTCGGAAGTGAAGAATCCGGGCCGCAATCTGCCGATTTCGCTCATATCGGGCTTAGGTGTGGTGATTGCAATCTATATGCTCGCCAACTGGGCGTATTTTCGCTTGCTCAGCGCCGGCGAGGTTGGCGCCCGGAAACTGGTGGCCGCCGAGATGATGCAGCGGGTGCAGGGACCGGTGGGCGCTGCGATCGTCTCCGTCGCCGCGATGATCTCGATCTTCGCCGCGCTGAACGGTTCCATCCTGTCGGGCTCGCGCGTGCCGTTCGCCGCGGCGCGTGACGGACTCTTTTTCCGTTCGGCGGCGCGCGTTCATCCGGCCTTCCGAACGCCGGGCGTTTCGATTCTGATGCTGACGGGCTGGTCGGCATTGCTGGTTTTATCCGGTAAATACGAAGAGTTGTACAACTTCGTTATTTTCGGGAGCTGGATTCTCTATGCAATGGCCTGCGCCTCGGTATTTGTTCTGAGGCGTAAACGTCCGGATCTACCTCGTCCATATCGGACGTTTGGATATCCCGTAGTCCCGATCCTCTTCCTTGCCGGTGCGGCCGTACTGGAGCTGACGACGCTCTGGGACAACCCGGCGCAGTCTTTCGAAGGAATTCTGTTGATTTTAATCGGATTGCCGTTTTATTTTTATTGGAGAAGGCGGGCGGGCGCGGCCACGCAGAACAGCCCGGAACGGCCGTAGAGCCCGTTCCAGTACTTATTCCAGGTATTTTCTGTTCTGATTTCAGAACAAACCACTTGCATCCCGTTCGAATCCTGGGTTAAATCAGTAGCTGAAGCGCGGGCGCGTTCCGACTGGCGTTCCGGAAGCGGAACGTAGCCGGAATAAGCGACGCGGCGGCGGAACGGCATCACAGGAGTAAAAACGCATGGACGTTACGAAAATCCTCTCTGAGTTGAGACAGGAGCGGGAACAGCTGGAAGAAGCGATCATGAGTCTGGAACGTCTGGCGCGCGGGCGCGGGCGCAGGCGCGGCCGTCCACCGGCATGGATGGTGGAAGCGAAGCGGCGGGGCCGTCCGCCAGGCAGCAAGAACAAGACTGCCTCGGCATCGAAGCTGGCGCAGCAGCCGAAAACCAGTACAGCAGCCGCCTGAATTCCAGGCATTGCCTATTAATCCTGTTAATTAAGGTTACGGAGGAAGGCACTCATCCGGTCAGGGCAGGCGGTCATCGAGCCATCGAACCCGTTCCATCTGATCTTCATAACTTCCGATCGCGCATTCCAGATTGATATAGCGAAAGCCGCGCCGGGCCGCGAGCCGCGACAGCGATCCGTCGTCCGGTTCGGATTTCGTCTGCAGGACCACGTTGTAGGGTGATTTCGAGAGGATCTCGAAATCCCGCAAATCCGTGCAGAGAAAAAACTCCCGCGGCCGGTCCGGCTGCCGGATCGACACGCGGTCGCTTCCCGGAATCTCGTCATTCACCGAATAATCCCGATTATTGTGCAGCGCGAACAGCCGGCTTCCCGCTCCCGGCGTCAGCTTCCGGAGCAGATTGCGCCGCTCGCGATCGAGAAATGCCAGGGCTTTCTCTCGCCTCGCGGCGTCGATGCGCGGATTCAGAGAATCGATGCTCTTCTGTGCGCCCACTCGGGAGAACATCCGGTTGGGATCGATCGTAACCCCCTCGATTTCCACATTCCGACCGCTGTTGGTGACCATGTAGGCGATGCCATAGTGATCGAACATGTAATCCGACAGCACGTCGCGAGCGGTCGTCTCGTCGCCGTGGATCACCAGAAAGCGCCGCGGGCTCGAAGCATATCGTTTCACGCGGAATTCGATTCCGCAGAGATGTACGAACCGGGGCTGCGGCCAGAGGCGGCCGAGTCCCGCGAGGCTGAAAGCGAACTGGCGGCGATCCATTTCCGAGTGCATTTTTCAGAATAAGACCAATCAGCGAATCTGGCCGGCGATACCGCGGGCGGCTTGAATTCCCGACGCGATCGCGCCGTGCACCGTGCCCATGTGTCCGGTGGCGACGGCTTCTCCGGCGAACCAGAGCGTGTTTTCAACCGGTTCGCGCAATCGCGCATGCGCCGCCATCCCACCCGCCCGAACAGAACTGTACGCACCGAGCGAGAACGGGTCGCGCCGCCAGTCGTGAAACCACGATTGTTCGGGCTGGCCGGGATCTTCTCCAAGCAGATTGCGCAGCGATTGGAGCGCGGTCTGTTTGAGTTCCTCCTCGGAAGCGTCCTGAAGGCGGTCTGCTTTCGGACCCGCGGCCCAGCCGGTAATCACGGGCCTCTGCACCGGATATGCCGTCCACCAGACCGGGAAGTCCGCGTCACCGTGGATAAAGCTGATGTCCGGAGCGGCTTTCGTCCATGCGGCTTCGGAAAACCGGAAGGTCATGCGGATGGCGTCACCGGTCACGATCGCCTCGCGCGCCGCCTTCAGCGCCGGTGGCTCGGGTTCCAATCGAAGCCGCGCCTGTTGCAGAACGGCGAAAGGCGCCGTGACGATGCACCGCGCGGCACGGAAGGTCGCCTCCCGAGTGACCACCCGGACTTCTCCCGGCTGCCATCGAATCTCCGACACCGGGGAGCCGAAACGGATGTCGAGACCGCGGGCAAGGTGCAACGCCACTCCGCCGTAGCCGGTGAGCACCCGGAAGGACCGATCCCCGTCAATCTCGCGCGAAGCGCGCTGTTCCGCATTGAGCCAGTCCACGCTGACTTCGTTCCTGTTCGACGCGTTGAAGCCTTCAATGAAAGACACAGCCGCGCTCTTCACGTCGTCCGGCGCGTGGACCCCGTTGATGAACCTGGCGAACGTTTGCTCCGGGGCGCGCGACATTTCAGCGAAGATGCGGCTGATCCCGTCCCATTCGTCGCCGGCCGGGTGGAAACCGCGGCTTGTCCTGGTCCAGTGAGCGCCGCCGAGTTCGACAACCGGGACACGCATCTCGCGCAGCAATGTCCAGAGCGCGGGATGAAGGCCGTGAACGAACTCCGCCCCGAGCTCGACCGGGACGGCGGTCTGCGGATCGTGAATAGTACGAATTCTACCGCCTGGGCGATCACTGGCTTCCAGAATGATCGCGCCAATTCCGGCCCGGTGAAGCTCTCTGGCGGCGGCGAGACCCGCTGCGCCTGCGCCCACGACAATTACTGGGTTAGACGCATTTTCCACAGTTTAAGTTTCTGGAATTAAGCCGCTTAACCGGATCTGCCCACGCAACTCGCCGCGCCACGATTGCATCCAATTTAGCGGGTGAAGATATGAGAACGCAATGGTGGTTCAGATCGGTCGGGGTAACCGGGCTCGCTTCGGCGCTGCTCCTTGTTCCCGGCGCATGGGCTGCCCAGCTCGCAGTTCCTGGAACGGTGAACTATGTTCAGGGGCAGGTCTCGCTGGACGGCAGCAACCTCAATAATGATCAGGTGGGGCATTCCAAACTCCAGCCCGACCAGATGCTCTCGACCGGGCAGGGCAAGGCGGAAGTCCTGCTTTCTCCCGGAGTTTTTCTCCGGCTTGGCGATGACAGCCAGATTCGCATGGTTTCCAACGATCTGGTGGACCCGCGCGTCGATGTGGTTCATGGCGAGGCGATGGTGGAAGTCGACTACCTTCCGAAGCAGGCTGGCCTTGACGTGACCGAGCGGGGCGCGGACGCGTCGCTGCTCAAAGATGGGCTTTATAAATTCAATGCGGACGAAGGTCAGATTGCAGTAATCGACGGCAAGGCGGCCGTGACCGACAACGGCGAGTCGAAGAAGATCGGCAAAGGGAAGGAAATCGTCCTTTCCGGAGCTCCTTTGAAGCCGGTGAAATTCGATCGCAAAGCCGAAGACAATCTGTATCAGTGGAGCAACGTCCGGGCGCAATATCTGGCGCAGGCCAATCAATCGACGGCCCAGAATATCTACATGATGGGCGGCGGCTGGGGTATGGGCTGGTATTGGAACCCGTACTTCGACATGTATTCGTGGCTGCCCGGTGACGGATTCTTCTGGAGCCCGTTCGGCTATCCCTTCTTTTCACCCGCCTATGTGATGTACGCGCCGGCCGTGACCCGGTTTTATGGCGGAGCGCGTCCGATCGCCGGCCGAGGGATCGGTGGATTCCGCGGCGGACGCGGCTCTCTGCCGGCCCGACCCATCGCCGGGCCTGGCCTCCGGGGCGGGTTCGCGCGCGGTGGATTCGCGGCAGCTCCCCGGATGGGAGGCGGCGGGTTCCACGGCGGTGGCTTCGGCGGCGGCGGCTTCCACGGCGGTGGCGGATTCCGCAGATAAGCTCTCTCGATGATTTAAAAACCTCGCGGCGCGAGCCCTACAGCTCGCGCCTTTTTTTTGACCTTGAATCCGGGTATGGTGGAACCGTGGCCGCTCACGCAAATGCCGTTCAGATCGTGCTGACGACTTTGGCGGCGGCGCTCTGCGTGGCTTACCGCCGGCAGATTCGGGAGGCGCTGGAGCGCTTCCATCCCCGGGGACCCCGGCCGCCATCTGCGCCGCTGCCGGCGAACGACTCCTTTATCCTCGGCCGCAAGCGGCGTATTTCAAAAGTCCCCTTCCGTTCAACCCCACTCGTCTGAATTTGTAATAGAATCAACTCCTGAAAAGAGGAGATACTTCAGATGAAGTTACTGCCCGTAGCTCTCATTTTGGCTGGAGTCTGCCTGCCCGTCCTTGCCGCCGACCCAGGCATCGCGGCGCTTGAAGAAGTGAATACCGCCTATTCGGCCTTGTCTCACAAAGACAACGCCCGCGCGATCTCGTTAGCGAAAAAAGCACTTGCCGTCCTCGATGCCAGTCCGGCGAAACCGGCTGAACTGTCGCAGGCGGACTGGGACAGGCGCAAGGGCCTCGCAATCGTGATGGCCCATTTCGTCGCGGGCCTCGGCGAAGCGGGGAAGAACGATTTCTTCGCCGCCGACAAGGATTTGCGGGCGGCGCTGCCGGGACTGCATGACGACAAAGAGAGAGATGCCGCCGCGCTGTTCAATCTTGGGCTGGTGAACTACCAGATCGGCCGTCAAACTTACAACAAGCAGAGGATAATGCAAGCCGCGCAGTTCAGCGAAGATTGCGCAAAAATACCTGGGCAGTTTCAGGTACAGGCGTACAACAACGCCAAGGCGATGAGGCAGGAAGCCAGAACCATGCCTTAAACGAAATATCAGAGATAACTCAGCCACCAGGCTTTGTGCGCCGCCCTGTAGCCTGCGTACCACCTGCACAGCGGATAGAGCGACGGAACGAGCCCTGCCCACATCAGATACACCGTCGTCAGACCATAGCCGTAATCGCGCGGGAACAAATCCGCCGGTCCGCCCATCGACGGCGGCGGATTGAAGGCGAATCGCGCGGCCGATTCGCCGTACCGGACGAACGCCAGAAGAACGGACAGAGCGTGTATCAGATAGAAATGCAGCACGAAGTAGAAGAAAGGCACACGCCCGAAGATGATGAGAGGGTTTGCCGGCTTCAGCCGATGAGCATCGAACCAGGCAAGAACGAGCAGGGCAGGTCCGAGCGTCATCAGGATAAAATCGAGCGACACCGGGTATTTGGTGCAGTTCAGGAATGAGAGCAGCGTAAAGACTGGCTGATTCCGGTGAGCCCACGGCGCCGGATCGCCGTATCGGTTCACAGTTCGTAAAACGAAAAAGCCCGCGAGGCAAACCACACCGAGCATCCGGAGGGTTCGCCGCCTGGCTCGTTCTTCCTGCTCGAAGACCCGCCCCAGACAGAAGCCGGCCGTCATCACGCCGATCCAGGGCAGCACCGTGTAAGTGACCAGTAACGACGCGTCAAAGACCCGGATCACACCAGGCTGGTGAATGAAATTCCAGAGCCGGGCGGCCGGGCCGAGCGCGGATGCGCGCACCGGATCGAGCAAATCGTGCCCGGCGATTACCAGAAGACTGAAACCGGCAAGCGCGCCCGGCGGTAACCAGATCAGGCCGGCCATCAGCAGCATGCAGATTCCGAAGATCCAGAGAATGAGCAGAAGCTGCATGTAATGCCAGGGCGCGCTGAAGTCGTACGCGAACTGCATCACTGTGAGTTCCAGAAAGACGAACCAAACGCCACGCGCGACGAGGAATTTCGAGAGTTGCGCTTTCCTCTGCCCACGGCGCCGCCAGCGAAGATATGCGCCCATGCCCGCGGTAAACATAAACACCGGCAGGCAGAAGTGGGTGATCCAGCGCGTCATGAACAACGCCGGGGTGGCGCGGTTGAGGTCTGTCGGGGAGAACGACATTGCTCCCACGTGGAAAAAATCGCGGACGTGATCGAGCGCCATGACGACCATGACCAGTCCGCGAAGCGCGTCGATGCTGGTAAGGCGCGCGGCCGGCGAATCCGATACAGCCGCCTGCCGTTGCGCCTGGGCAAACACGAGATCTATTTTTGTTCGGCGAGCTTATCCATCAGGAGGTCGCGGCCGCGATGCTGCTCGGTTTCGGCGCGGGTTTCCACGTCGATGTGAAGGAACTTCGCGGGTCCCCCTGCGTTGACCGGCGGCCATTCGGGGAGATTCGGTCCGTTCGGATTCCCGGTTTTCACGAAGTCGGCGAAATACTGTTCCATGAGCGTCGAAATCTTGTAGTCATCCGGCGTCCACGCATAAACCTTGTTGGTGGAGAGGTTCCCCATGGCGTACTCGATTTCGGACGAGTGCACGGCTCCACGCGCGGGGGGCGGTGGCGCACCGCCACGTCCATCCCGAATCACGCCACCTGCCAGGCCCGCGGTGGCGTTGCCCATCTCTGGATTCATCTTCGGTCGCGGGTGCGAGTAGTAATAGCGATAGACCGGCTTGCCCCCGGTCTGTGCGCACAGATCGATCCACTTCCAGGTACTGAACGCAATGAAGCGGTCGCTCGCCAGATCGGTGGCGGCCTGAAGCACGTCATCGTCGGTGGCTGCGGCGTACTCTTTCAATATCGCGTCGGCGTGAGGACCGTAAAGGCGCTGAACGGCCTTTTTGTAATTTTCGAGCGTCGGTGCTTCACGGCCAAGTATGGAGCGCGCGTTCGATTCTTCCGAATTCCATCCGGCCAGAAGAGGGACATGCGCCTGCTGGCCGGACTCGAAGATCTTGTAGGGCGATTCGGGAAAGAAGTAGCCGTCGATATCGGGGCTGAAGCGAGGCCCGCCGGGCTTGCTCAGAAGATCCAGTATCTGTTGCGCGCTCATGGCGCGCAGCGCCGCAAGCGAATCCGCGCCCGCCAGTTTCTGGAATTTGACGCCCTGTTCTTCGGCTTCGGCAAGGGGAGCGGCGGAAAGGGCTCCCAGAATTGAGCCGCTTTCCCCGATTGCCCCGGCGATGAGATTGCGCGAAAGCGGCGACGCCATCTGCGCGCTGACCGCGATGGACCCCGCGGACTCGCCGGCAATCGTGATCCTGTTCGGGTCTCCGCCAAAGGCCGCGATATTGCGCTTCACCCATTCGAGTGCGGCGCGCTGGTCGAGCAGCGCCCAATCGCCCGACGCGTGATGCGGGGAATCCTTCGTCAGCTCCGGATGCGCCATGAAGCCGAAAACCCCCAGCCGGTAATTGACAGTCAGGGAGACGATGCCCTTGGCCGCCATGCTCTCACCGTCGTACCGGGGCTCGGAGCCATCGCCCGCCATGAAGCCGCCGCCGAAGAAATAAACCAGAACGGGCAAGCGCTCGCGCGGCGACTTCGCCGGAGTCCAGACGTTCAGGTAAAGGCAGTCTTCGCTCATGCCGTTCGAGCGAAAGCCCATGTCGCCAAACAAAGCCAACTGCATGCAGCGCGGGCCGAACTGCGAGGCATTGCGGACGCCGCTCCAGTTTTTCGCCGGGGCCGGCGGCGCCCACCGCAGATTGCCTACGGGCGGGTCAGCATAGGGAATTCCCTTGAATTCCCGAACCCCATCGGATTGTGGTCCGGTTCCTTCAAGAACTCCGGTGGAAATTTTCACCCGGTCTGCCGCGAACGCGCTCGTTGCAGCGGCCATGATGCAAAGAAGAAGACAAGTGTGTCGCGCCATTGAAATCCCGCGCACGATCATATCAGCGGACCGGCGGGAAACGAACTATAATCGCCCTCAACGAGGTTTTATGATGCGTTTATCCGGGGTATTGCTCGTGTTCGCCGTTGGGGCGTGCTTCGCGCAGCGGCCAATCGATCCACCAGCGACACCTGCTGAGGTTTGCGCGTCCGCGAAGGTGATTCACCCGGCCGGTGCGTTCGCGATGCCGGTCGTGGTTCCTGGCGGATCGTTCACCATGCCGGTGGTCCGTATGCCCGCTTCTCAGGGAATGGTCTCCACGATACCTCCCTGCGGCGATCCGCAGACCCAGCCCGTCGAATCGGCAAAGAGGCGGATCGTGAAACCCGCGCCGTTGCGGCCCGGCAGCCTTGAACTGCTGCCAAATCCTTTCACGCCCCTGGCCAGACCCTAAACGGCTTTTCTGATCACGAAGAACACGATAAGCCAGACGGCCAGGAAAAGGAAGAACAGGAATTTGGCGATTCCAATCGCGGCTCCGGCTATTCCTGTAAAGCCGAGAATTCCGGCGATAATCGCGATGACAAGAAAGATCAGCGACCAGTGCAGCATCTTTTCGTACCCTCCGCGCGCCAATTGTGCAATCCCGGCGCCAGGCGGACAAATATGCACCCGCAAACGAACCCGCGTACGCGATTAACGGTTCGATAATGTACCCGCCGTGAAAAGGTGAGCGTTGCTATGAACGCACGGGCGAACGCTCAGGCTCCTGCATGCCGCTGCGCTGGCCGCGCCGAACAAGATAATCGTCGATGGCCTCTGTGAGCGGAGGCATGGCAGGCAGGCCAGCCACCCGAATCCGCGCATTCTCGAGCGCCGAATACTTCGGGCGGCGCGCGGGCGTTCTGTACTCACGCTCGTCGGTCGGCCGCAGATCCGCGGCGGCGAGTCGCGCCTTTTCGAGAATCAGCTTCGCGTAATCGAACCACGAGATGGGCTGCCCGCCGCCGATGTGGAAGATGCCGTCCAGCTGGCGCTCGTAAACGTCAACGGCTCGCGCGGCGAGAAACGGAGCATAAGTGGGTGAGGCCACGTGATCCTCTACCACGCGGATTGGCTTGTTCTCGCGCGCAAGGCGCAGCATCAACTCCGGAAAATTGCCTCGTGCGGTGTGCAACCCACCGGGACCGAAGACGCCGGAGGTTCGGATGATCACAGGGCGGTCCAGATAAGCCTGCGCGTACAGTTCGCCCGCCAGCTTCGAGACGGCGTAGGCGCCGAGCGGGTGGACGGGGTCGGTTTCGACGTAGGGACGTTTCGACGCGCCATCGAAAACATAGTCAGTGGAGAAGTGAACCAGCCGCGCATCGTTCTGCCTGCACGCCAGCGCGATGTTGCGCACGGCGAGCGCATTGGCCTCGTACGCGGCAAGCGGCTCGCGCTCGGCTACATCCACCTGGTTGTAAGCCGCGGCATTGAAGACAACGGCGGGGTCGAATTCGGCGAGCACGCGTTCCACCTGGTCGGCGCTCGTTATATCGATCGCGCGGCGGTCGAACCCTCTTACTTCATAGCCGCGGCGGGCAAGTTCGGAGCAAAGCTCGACGCCGAGTTGCCCTCGGGCGCCAAATACCACAACACGTTCTGTCATATCAGGCCTGAACGGAAATCTTCCTGGGCGGCGCGGTTCCGAAACGCTCCGCGAGCCGGGTCAGAGTATCGAAATCCCTCAGTACGTGCCGCAGACGCACGCGGATTTTCCACGTTCCCGCCTCCAGTTCGCATTTTTCCGTTTCGCCCAGCCACAAGGCGTCCCCGGTTTCGATGCGGAGCGCCGAATAGACCGGAGTTTCGCGGCTCGCCAGCAAAAACATCAGAGGCTCTTCCATGGAAATCACGGAAGCGGGGAAGCTCGCGTTGTCGCGCGAATCCTCGCTCTGCTCATCGAGATCCTCGAGCGGCCGGAGGACGGTCACCAGGGCTGGGCGCAGGAATGGCGACGAAATTTCTTCAGTAGCCGGCAAACCTATCAGGAATTTTACCAGCGAATCTCGAAAATAGCCGCAACAGTGGCGGTCAGCGCGATCACGAGAAGCAGCGCAACCCATTTGACCCAGGGGGAGTGAAGGACGCCAGGCTCGACCGCCTGCTCCGCCTGCGCGACGGAAACAGGGAGTTTCGCCTGCGCTTCACGGCGCGCAAATGCCTCGGTCAGCCGCTCCTTGCCGGCGCGGTCAGCGATCAGGATCGTGCCTGCATTGGCGCCGTTGGTCGTCTCTTTCAACCGCGTGCGCAGCGGCTCCGGGACTTCCTGCACGGACCGGTAGAATCCGCTTTCCTCGCGCGACGCGATCAGAACCGCCGAAGTTTTCATCACGCCCGAAACGCTGCGCCGCAGACGCAGTCCGCAATTCGCGCACGAGCGATCCGATTGATCGACCGAAGCCTGGCAGCGTGGGCACGTCATGCAGTACGGGGGCCTTTCGAAACGATGGGAACTTAAACCGGAACCGGAGACACGGGCTTTTTGCCGTCCCGCGACGCGGCCATGAGCGTGGCGTTTGAACCAAAATGGGCGAGCGTCACCTGAATGAACCCGAGGGCCGCTTTCGACAAAGCCTTATCTTTTCTGTAGATCAAGCCGAGTTTGCGGATCATCGGCTCCGGCGCGAGTGGAATGGATTTGAGCAGTCCGGTTTCGACCTCCTCCTGACAATTGGATGCGGCAAGAAAACTGACGCCGAGCCCGGCGATGACGAAGCGCTTCATGGTCTCCGTGGAATCGAGTTCCATGGAAACCTGCACCTCATCCTCCACCCGTTCAAACCACGAATTCAGACGCCGGCGCGTGACGCCGGTTTGCGGCAGCAGCAGGGAAAACGGCGCAACATCATCGCAGGTGACGCTGGTGGCGGAACCGAGCGGATGGCCGGCGGGTACCACGCAACGAATCTCGTCGCGATAGATTTCCACCACCTGGACTTTTTTCTCGCCGACCGGAAGCTGCGTCAGCCCGAAATCCGCGACGTTTTCCATAACGGATTCGACGACTCGCGAACCATACGACCGATTCACCTGCAGCTGTATTCCCGGAAACAGACTTTTATATTCGGCGAATACCGACGGCAATACGTAGATACACGTCGCTTCATTCGCCGCGATTACCAGTTCGCCGCGCGGAATGGTTTCCAGCTCGTTCAGCGCATTCTTCGCCTGGCGCTGCAGGTCCATCATGCGCTCGGCGTACTCCGCGAAAACCTTGCCGGCGGTCGTCAGGGAGATTCGGCTGCCGAAGCGCTCAAACAACTCCGCCTTGAGTTCGTGCTCCAGCTGGCGGATTTGCGCGCTGATGGCCGGCTGCGTTCGGTAACACGTCTGCGCCGCCTTCGAGAAACTCTTGAGGCGAACGATCTCGAGAAATGTGTGGATCTGATCGAAATCCATCGGCAGCCTGGCCGCGAAAAGAAAGGAAGCAGGGACTTCCCTGTTCCTGCGATTTTAGCAGAGCGGAGCGAAGCGGAATGCCTCGCCCGGTCGCAACATTGGCGAAACGTGAAAGCATGCTGGCCGCAGGAGCCGGCGCTTTACAGCTGAAGTTGATAGATGTTCAACCCCAGCGCAGTCGGCGCGAACAGATAGCCGTTCGTGGTCGTGAGGATTCCGCTGAATCCAAACTGCGTCTGGAATGGGTAGAGGAGTATGCTGGACGGATGCCGCGCATCGGCGATCATCAGTGACGATGGACCGGAATCGTCGGTGGCAGGCGGATTGTTCACGATTGCGAACACGCCGTTGGTGAAGCCTGCCGTGTAGTACGTCCCGTTGACCTGAAGCTGGGTTGTGGTTGTCGCGATGACGACCGGGGCGACGATGTTCGTCAAATCCATCGTGGTCAGGGTCAGGTCTCCGGTGAAATCGAAATCCGGCACGCCCGGATTGCGCTGCCCGGTGGTGTTCCCGGCGGCGAGGAGAACTGTGCCCGATACGTCGAAACTGAGCAGAATGGAAGCCTGTGGTATCGAGACCTGAGCTACGGGAGACGGAAGCGTGGGGGAGGCGAGGCTGATCACATTCAGCAGCGCTGTACCGGACGTGTTTGCGCCCGTTGCCGTTGAACTCGCCACAAACGCGTAAAACTGATCGATGAGATTCGAGTAAGGCTCCTGATTTGCGTTGCCCGTGCCCGATCCAGGCAGCCCGGAAGGCTGAAGATAGGTCAGGAATACCGGATTCGCCGGATTGGTGAAATCGAAAACGAGCAGTTGGCCCGTTTGGGATTGCACGGCTCCGTTGCTGGTGTTGTAAGTCAAATAGCTCGTTGTCACTACG
>DAIDJK010000428.1 GCA_027450225.1 Bryobacterales bacterium
GGCACGCTGCCGGAATCATTCTTCGGACCGACGGTTCGGGCGCGTTCGGCAATGGAACTTACGACATCATTGGACCCGTCGGAACGGCGTTCGGGTATCTTACAGTTCCAGCCCAGGCAGGCGACACAGTCGAACTGTTCGGGGTTGGCTTCGGGCCGGTTACCTCAGTTGCCGGCGTGAGCGAGGCAATGTTCCCGGTTGATATAACGATCGGGGATACTTCGGTCACGCCTGCTTTCTCGGGCTTGAGTTCTCCTGGCGTATTCCAGTTCAATCTCGTATTGCCGGGCGGGCTGGGCAGCGGCGATGTGCCTTTGAGGGCCAGCGTCAACGGTTCCTCCACCCAAAATGCCGTTGTGATTTCGGTTCGATGATGAGCGTGCGCTCGATCTGGAGAGGCGCTCGGCGTTCACGGCAAAGCAGCCCGCGGCATATAATCCGCACGTGAGCCCCGCCGACGCCGCGCAGCAAACAGGCCCTGGAAATGCCGGTACGCCACCGCGGTTCGGCGCGGGATACAAGTGGACCATCATCATCCTGCTGAACCTCGGGATGGTGATCGCCTATATCTCGCGGGCGAATCTGCCGGTCGCGCTCACTTTGCCGGAGTTCATTCGCCACTTTCGATTGACGGATGTCGATCGCGGCACGCTCAACTCCGCATTCTTCTGGACTTACGCGCTGCTGCAGATTCCGGCGGGCTGGGTGGTGGACCGCTACGGCGTGAAATGGCCTTACGCGATCAGCTTCCTGTTCTGGTCGCTCGCGTCCGCCGCAACGGTGCTGGTGGGGACGCTCGGGGAACTGCTGGCGCTTCGCATGGTGCTTGGAGTGGGTGAAGCCGTCGTCGCGCCCGCCAGCTACAAATGGATTCGCGCGCACTTCGCGGAGAAAGAACGCGGTCTCGCGGTTGGCGTGTACATGGCGGGAACCAAGATCGGCCCGGCGATAGGGCCGCCGCTTGCCGCCGTGCTGATTCTGCATTACGACTGGCGCTGGATGTTCGTGATCCTGGGGCTTGGCGGAATGGCGTGGCTGGTCCCGTGGGTGGTACTGGCGAAAGACGGCGAGGCGCGCCAGAATACGGCGGTTCATAAGAACGGCGCGGCGATACCATTCGGAAAACTGCTGAGCACGCCGGTGCTCTGGGGCATCGTGATCGCGACGTTCTGCTACATGTACTTCGTTTACTTCTGCATGACGTGGATGCCGGCTTACTTCGTCGAGCAGCGGCATCAGTCGCTTTCGAGGATGGGGCTGTTCACCTTTTTCAGCTTCGCGGGAATGGCGATTATGGCGATTCTCGGGGGATGGATGGCGGACCTGCTGATCCGCCGGGGCTGGAATGCGGTCACGGTGCGGAAGTGGTTCACGATTGCCGGGTTCGCGATTGCGTGCACGGAACTGATCGGGGCAGTTTCGCCTTCGATCGGTACGGCGGTCCTGTTCTCCATCGTGTCGCTGTCCGGTCTCGGTCTGGCGACGGCGAATTACTGGGCCATTACGCAAACGCTCTTTCCCGGCCCGGCGATCGGACGCATCACGGGCATCCAGAACTGCGCCGCAAGCATTGCGGGAATTGTCGCGCCGATTCTGAGCGGCTGGCTGAAGCAGAGGACGGGCAGCTATGTCGCGCCGATGAACGCGATCTGGGTGGTGCTGGTGATCGGGATTGTCGCGTATGGGCTGATGGTGCGCGAGAAATACGCATTCGAGCCGGTTGGAGAGTGATATGAGCAGGAATGAAATCACGCGACGAGGATTTCTGGGGCGGGCGGCTGGGCTGGCTCCATTTCTGGCCGGCTACAAGCTTCTCGCGGCGCCGGACAAAGGGCGCTACAGGATTCGCGATGTGCAGGCGATGGTGATCTCCGGACCGCGCACCTACACTCTGGTGAAGATTACCGCTGACAACGGCGCTTACGGGATTGGCGAGGCTTACGGCTCGCCGGCGATCGGAACGAAGGAGCAGATTCTCGATCTGAAGCCAGGCCTGACCGGCAAGGACCCGCTCGAGATCGACGCGATCTATACGAACCTTGGCGAAGGCGGCAAAAGCCTGAGCGGCACGCGGACCGACGGGTCAGCGCATTCACTGATGCGCGCGGCAAGCGGCATCGAGATGGCGTTGTGGGATCTTTCGGGGCGTCTGCTGGGGCAGCCGGTGACGACGCTGCTCGGCGGACATTTCCGGGACCGGGTGCGCGTGTACGATCATGCGGCGCCGCGCGACATGCTGGACAAAGCATCCTGCCGGGAATGGGCCGCGAAGGTGAAGGAAGACAGAAGCGGCTTCACGGCGCACAAGTTTGGTTTTCCCCATACCTCACAAGCGAACGACAGCGGGCGCGATACCGGCAATCGTGTGCTTTCGACGAAGGAGATCATCGACGTGGCGCGCGGCTATGAGAATTGCCGTGAAGCGATCGGATGGGACCACGACATCATGGTCCACTGCCACTGGGAGTACGATTTGCGGACGTCGATTCAGATTGCCGAGGCAGTGGAGCCAATCAAGCCGTTGTGGCTGGAAGATCCCTTGCCGGTGGATTACTCCGATTCCTGGAATCGGCTGGTGGCGAGTTCACGGGTTCCCATCTGCACGGGGGAGAATCTGGAGCGGCGGCAGGGATTCAAGGACTTCATCATCCATCAGGGCGCTGACATCCTGAACCCGGACCTTCGCAACACAGGCGGCTTTCTCGAGACGAAACGCATCGCGGATATGGCGGACATGTTCGGGCTGCCGATGTGCAACCACAACACGGGAAGCCAGCTTCACACGTGGGCGACGTGCCAGTGGGCGGGGGCGATCCGGGATTACATCACGTGCGAGACGGTAACGGGGCAGGGAGGCTGGATGGACCAGTTGCTGGCGCTCGATGGGCCGTACATCGAGGGCGGATTCCTGCGCGTGAACCGGGACAAGCCGGGCCTTGGGGTGGATCTGAATCCGGACGTGGCGAAGGCCCACCTGGCTCCGGGGGAAAACTGGTGGGGGTGACGCGGTCGGTTTGAGAAGCAGCGCGGCAACCTGAGTGGTTGCCTGTGGCGCTGCTTCGCGTCGGTTGAATCACTTCGGTCCCCGAACTGCCGCTTTCCATGCGAAAGGACCGACAATGATCGACACAGACGAGATCCGTTCCACGCTGAACCACCTGATCGAGACGCTGAAAGACGGCGAGCAGGGATTCCGTGATTCTGCCGACAAGCTGAAATACAGCGACTATGCAGCCACCTTCCGAGCCATCGCCAGCGAGCGCGCAAGTTTTGCGAGCGAACTGCAGGCCGAGGTTGCTCGATTGGGCGGCAAGCCGGAAACTTCCGGATCCACCGCGGGAGCGGTTCACAGGGGATGGATCGGGCTGAAGGCGGCGCTGAGCGGCAACGACGATCACGCCATTCTTGCCGAAGCGGAACGCGGCGAGGACGGCGCCGTGAAGGCTTATCGCGATGCCCTGAGCAAAGACCTTCCGACCGATATCCGCAAAGTTGTTGAACGGCAGTACCAGACGGTGGAGCAGCGCCACGTGGAAGTGCGGGCGATGCGCGACGCCGCGAAGACCGGCCGCGTGGCTTCGAGCGGTTCGGGAGCGGGGCCTGTTTCCAACGCGTACTGATCCGGCATCGAGAATCTGAATCAGTTGAGCCCCGGCCGTGCTAATCTACACGTTTCGGGGCTCTTTGTCTAATTCATTACAGACTGCGGACCGGCGGCTTCTGGATCTTTGGGCCATTCACGATCTGACTCCGGATCCGAAAGAGATCGAGGCCAGCAGGCAATTCCATCTTCAGTACTGGCTGGGGCTGGCAGAATTCGCGATCGCCCGGGATCACCGGCAATCGGCGTACTCGTCGCTCACTCCGAATATCCGGCAACTTCTCAATGAGATTCCGAATCCAGCAGGCGCGGATGCGCAGACGATTGAAACACTGCGACACGATCTGGCCTTCCTCGAAGGAAATGTGCAGGCGTTTCAGACCGTTGTGGCGATGCTGCGCAAGCTGAAAGAAACTTGCGCGGCGGCGGTGAATGAAACCGACGGGCAGGATCAGGGCTGCGGTTCACGCGCCGCGTAGTATCCGGTTCTCGTCTTTACTACAGCGCCCTCAGGCCAGGTGACAATCACCTTGATTCGGCGGTACGTGCCATCCTGCTTGTCGTCGGTCGGGCTATAGGCGATGGTGTACTGATTGCGCAGGTCGTGCGCCACGTGCGCGGTGATCGCGTCCACTTCGGATAGCTCCTTGGGATAGAACACCTCACCGCCGGTAGCGGTTGTGAGCGCGTCGAGATCGGCCTTCGCGTGCTCGGCTTCCCGCTGGCTGGTATCGCCCAGCAGGCCAATGGCATAGATGAGAACGCCGCTCTGCTGCGCCTCTCGCACGAGCTGGTCCAGCGAAATTTTGCTCGAATTATCCTGTCCATCGGTCACCACCAGCAGGACCTTCTTATCGTTTGCGCCGAGGCGCTTGACGTGCTCGATCGCGAGCGACAGGGCATCGCGCATCGCCGTTGCGCCGGCGGGTTCGATGCCGTCGAGAGACTTCTCCATCTGACCGATGTCGCGCGTGAAATCCTGCGCCAGCCACGGGTGTTCGTTGAACCCCATGATGAATACCTGGTCGCTCGGATTGGAAGCCCGCACCAGATCGACGGCGGCCTTCGCCACCTTTTCGCGTTTGTCCCGCATGCTCGCGCTGGCATCGATCAGCAGGCCGAGGGAAACGGGCGCGTCCTCGCGCCGGAATACCTTGATCTGCTGCAGAACGTCGTTTTCATAAACGCGAAATACGCTCCGAGGAAGATCCGGAAGGAGGTGTCCATCGGGCCCTGTGACGGTGGCGGCAAGTTCCACCAGCCGCGTGTCCGACCGGAACACAGCGTCAGGAGCTTCATCAACCGCTGCTGCGCCCGACACCGAGGGCGATGGCTGCATGGGTGAGCCATTGAGATTGGCCTGCTGCTGTGCGAACAGCGTCGCATTGAGCGCAATGGAAATGACAAGCGCGAGGCGCATGGTCCCTGACTTTTATGGACGCGGGGCGCTCGAAAGCGGTTCACCCCCGTGCCTGCGGAATACCTAGCAGGAAAAATACCAATCGGACGCCGCGCCGATCATCGCGCCAGAATCCAATTGAGCTGCAAAGGCCGAAGCTCATTGGCGGCAACGCGCTGGAATGCGGTGGTAAATACGGTTGCAGGACGAGCAAGCAGGCCGCGCGAAAAGCGGGGCTGTCCGGCGCGCCATTCGATGACGACCTTTTGAGCGTTGCGAGACTCGGGCAAAGCCGGGTGGCCGAGCGCAAATTCGGCGGGCGCACGGGCGCCGGAGCAGAGATAGAGCGACGCCAGATCACAGAAGCCGATGGCTCCGGTGTAGCGATCCAGATCGGACGACGATATTCCCAATTGCTCTTCGACCGCCCGGCGGCGCTCGTTCTCTTCCCGTGCGAATGGCTGATGCGCGGGGTTGTGGAGACTCAGCGCACAGAAATGGCGGCTGACGACAACGCCCTCGAGCGGCGAAACAGCCTCTGCGCGGCGGATGGATTCCCGCCACGACGCCGTTGCCTCGTCTGGCGAAAGTTCCGGAAACGGACGCAGGGGTTGTGAGTGCATGTTCACGATCTGTTGCTGATCGCTCTCACTCCAGCCGTAATCATGCTCGGCGATGGCGCGAACCACGTCAGGGGGCAACGCGCCGAATACGCCGGGATGCAGTGCCTTCGCGATTTCGCCCGCCACCCGCGAGTGGTCGGGCTGGAGCACGATCGCCGAGGGTGGATCGCGCTCCTTCTGGATGTCGAGGAACACCTGAAACGCCGGGCGCGTCTTTTCGGGGCGCGTCTTTTCGGGGGCGGCCCGGGGATCCGGGTTGCGGCGAAATATCATTCAGGCGGTTGTCCGGGTCCGCATTTCGCCGACCCTCTACTTGCGCGCCGAGCCCGGGCCGGCTTCGCGCCGATGCATTTCCGCGAGCACCGGGTCCGGCAAAACGTGCGCGGCGCTTGCCTGTACCTTATTCCTGAAGGAGCCGGCGACCACATGGTCGTCGCCGTTCATCAGAGCTTCGAAGCCCTGGCGCGCCACTTCGGCGGGATCATCCTTTTCACTCTGGCCCAGTTTGGTGTCCGCGTTTCCGGCGCGGCGGAAGAAATTGGTCTCGGTTGCGCCGGGCATCAGAGTGGTGACGGTGACGCCGGAGTCCTTCACCTCATTCCGAATCGCTTCCGCGAACGACTTCAGAAATGCCTTCGATGCGTTGTATGTAGCTGCGAACGGTCCCGGCATGGTGGCCGCGATGGACGAGGTAAACAGAATCCGGCCATGCCCGCGCGAAAGCATGTCCTTCAGTACGCGATGCGTGAGTTCCACAGGCGAGATCACGTTCAGCCGAATCAGATTGAGGTGAGCATTCAGGTCCGACTCGGCAAAAGGCCCTGCCACCCCGACGCCGGCGTTGAGGGCGATCGCATCCAGCGGCCGGCCTGACGATTGAATCCTCTGATACACCGCCTGATTACCCTCCGGCGTTGCGAGGTCCGCCCGGAGACTTTCCACCGTGGCGCCGCCGCCCGAGAGCCGTTCTGCCGCCTGCGCGATGCCGGAGTCTTCGGCGACGGCGAGCACATCGTACCCATGCTGTGCGAACTGCGCGGCGAGTTCATAGCCGATGCCGCTCGAAGC
>DAIDJK010000429.1 GCA_027450225.1 Bryobacterales bacterium
GCGAATCTGGTGAACGCCGCCACCCAGCTGCCTGAAGCGCTGGCTCCCAACACCATAGCCACGCTCTACGGCTCCAATCTCTCGTGGAATACCTACGCGATTACCACGGCGGACGTGAACGGCGGCATGCTGCCGCAGACCGTGCAGGGTGTTGAAGTGGTAGTGGGCGGCATCAACGCAAGCATCTTCTACGTCTCGCCCACGCAGATCAATTTCCTGGTTCCCTATGAGCTGAGCCCCGGCGAGACCACCGTGTACGTGCTTCGGCAAGGCGTGATGGGCCCCTCCATACCGGTGCTGATTCGCGACACCAGTTCCGGGTTCTTCGAATGGAACGGCAATCTCGCGGTGGCGCAGCATGCCGATGGATCGCTGGTGGCGCCCGCCTCGCCGGCCGTCGCCGGGGAGACGATCGTACTCTATGCGGTGGGGCTGGGGCATACGGCGCCCGCGACGCAGTCCGGCCGCATCGCGCAGGGCGCCGCGCAGGTGCTCGACCGTCCTTCGCTTCAGGTGCTGATCAACGGAACGGCCTGCCCGGCTTCTACGATTCAGTACGCCGGCCTCACGCCGGGCTTCTCCGGGCTGTACCAGATCAACCTGCAGCTGCCCGATCCCCTGCCGCAGAATCCCGTGATTCAGATCGCCGTGGGCAGCGACGTCAGCCCGAATACTGTGCTTTTGCCGGCCCGGTAGGTCTTAGCCGATCCCCATCTCCGACGCGGCCGCCGCCAGCCGCTTGTCGAGCGTCCAGAGCCGGCAATTGCCAAGCAGAGCCGACGCAACAAGATGGGTGTCGATAATCCCGAGACCGCGTCCCCAAAGCCTGCGCTTTTCGATCAGATGGAGAACTTCGTCGTTAGTGGCGACCGTTGCCTGCGGCAATTGCGCCAGGTTCGACAGAACGGCGGCGCGGCCTTTCAGGTTTCCGCATGCCAGTTCGCCGCAGATCAGCGGATGCCCAAGCACCGCGCCATCGCCGAGCAGGCGCTGCAGCTGTTGATTGCCCGCTCGGAAGTGATCGATCCAGACTGACGTATCCGCCAGAACAATCACGCAGCCGGCCGCCGGCGAGGAATGTCGCGCAGCTTCGGTTCTTTGCCGCCGAGCATCGCAAGACGCTTCGCGGCTTCCCGCGCGATCAGGGCTTCAAGGCCGGCTCGAACCAAAGCTGTCTTCTCCTCGATTCCCGTCATTTCCCTCGCCCGCGCGAGCAGCGCGTCGTCAATGATCAGGGTGGTCCGCATATGCATCATTATGCATCATTCATGCATACAGCGCGCCCCTCATTCCTCACCACTCGAAATCCGCATAGAGCGGCAGATGGTCGCTCGCTACCAGCGAATTTCGCGTGCGGTGCAGGCGCGCGGCGCGGGCGCAGAGCGGCGGATCGTAATAAATATGGTCGAGGTGCAGGAACGGAATCACGCCCGGGTAGGTGCGGCGCCGTTCGAGCTGCTGCCGGATATCGGCGCCGCGAAACTGCGAGAGCAGACGGCGCGTGGTTGCGCCGCGCGTCCACTCGTTGAAATCGCCCAGCAGAATGCGCGGGCCCTTCAGCGCCGGATTTTCCAGAATGCGCGGCGTGGTGAGCATCTCGATCTGCTTGCGGCGCTCGAACCAGGACGTACCCATATGCACGGCGAACAGATGCAGCAGCCGCCCCTGAATGTCCAGATCCACGCGCACGCACTGGCGCTCCGTCCGCCGCAGCACGCTGATGTCGAAGCTCTCATGGCCCAGGATGGGGAATCGCGTCAGCACCACATTGCCGTGCGGCAGGCCCCGGTAGATTTCCGCCGCGCCGAACACATACGCGTAACCCGAACCGGCGCGAATCTCCTGGATGTGCGGTTCAAGGACTTCCTGCAGCGCGATCACGTCGGCGTGAATCTCGCGCAGCACCTCGGCGATGCGCGCCGGGCGGATGCGCCAGTCCACGCCCTTCGATTTGTGGATGTTGTAAGTCGCGGCGCGAAATTTCGTCATTCTTTGTACCGCACCACGCCCCTCGAACCAGCGCCGGTGCTCATTCCTGTTTCGTGATCAGCGCGCCCAGCCATTCGTAGATCCGGTGTTTCCGGTGCCTGCGCCATTCCTCGTAAGTGATTTCCCGGCTCTCTTTCAGGTCGTTCTCGAAATCGCGCAGCAGCCGCGCGGCCACGGCCGCGTCGCATACAGCCATATTCACCTCGTCGTTCAGCTGGAAGGAGCGGTGATCGAAATTCGTCGATCCCACAACGGACCAGACATCGTCCGCAATCAGAATCTTCGCGTGGATCATGGCGGGCCGGTATTCATAGATTTTCACCCCCGCCTTCAGCAGCGAGCCGAACAGGCGTTCGCTCGATCCGCGCGTCAGCATGTGGTCGGAATGTCTGCCCGGCGTCAGAATCCGGATATCCACGCCGCGGTCGCGCACGGCGCGCCGTACCGCCTGGCGCGCGCTGTGGTCCGGCAGGAAATAAGGCGTGGTGATGTACACCCGCTTTCGCGCGCAGGCCACCAGCAGCTGGAACAGAATGCGCGCGCGCGTGGACCCGGCCGCCGGAGTGCTGTTCACCACCATGGCCACCGAGCCCGCGCCCGTCGCGCCATCGGGATAAAATTCCGGGTCCGCCAGAATTTCGCCGGCCACCCGCAGCCAGTTTTCCGCGAACACCGATTGCAGGCTCGTCACCGCGGGACCGGTCACCCGGCAAACAGTATCCCGCCAACGCGGATCCTTTGGTCTCGATTCGAGCCACTGGTCATCGATCCCCGCGCCGCCGATGAACCCGATCTCGCCATCCACCACCAGCAGTTCGCGGTGTGTCCGGTTGTTGAGCTGCGGAATCAGGTCGAGGCGGAGCGAATGGTACCACTCGACTCGCCCGCCGGCGTCGATCAGATCCCTGAACCAGGATTTGCGCACGCTGAAACTGCCGATGAAGTCGATAATCACCTTCACCTCCACGCCCGCCCGCGCGCGTTCGGTCAGCGCATCGCGGAAGCGCGTTCCGATCTCACCCTTGTGGAAGATGTAGGCTTCCAGATGGATGCTGTGGCGCGCCCCGGAGATTGCGTCGAGTTCCGCGGGATAGAAGCACGGGCCGTTGGTGAGGATTTCGATGCGATTGTGCGCATGCAGCTGGGCATCGGTGAGCGTGGCCAGCAGATCGGAAAATTCGCGGGAATCGAGGTGGTGGTCCGGCGCGTCAACAACCCGGTATGGCAGGTCCGGGCCGAAGAAGACGAGAAACAGGATCAGCCCCTGAACCGCGAGCGCGATCACGGCGAGGATGGCGAACGCGGTATACACCGGGCAAGCGTTTCTGACTTCATCGTGACATGCGCCCCCAGCCCTGCGCCAACCCGGGTTGAGTGGTTACCGCACAGTTCAGCAGCGGTATCCGCCTGGGGCGCGCAGCGGAAAGCCCCGGGAGCACTGGAGCTTTTCATAGTGCGATAGGCCCCGTATCGCGGCTTCGTCCTGATTCCGCCCTCGATCCAAACAGCACGCGACCGGCGCGCCGAAAGTATATAGTCAACAGATTCGCTCATGCGCGGGTTCATACGTTCGTGGCCGTGGGCGTTTCTGGCATGCTGGCTCTTCGTTTTCGCGGGGACCGGGCTCCGGGCAAGGTTCACGGCGGACGATCTGAGAAACCTGCACGTGCACCTCACGCCGCCACTGGCGCGCCTCGCTCTCAGCAATCTCGCGTTCTGGAGCACGGCGTACCGGCCGATGGGCGGACTCTTCTACGCGGGAATCTACCACCTGTTCGGCTTCCGCCCGCTGCCTTTCCGCATCGGCTGTTTTGTCCTGATCGCCGTCAATGTGGGGCTGCTGTATCGCGTCTGCGCCAGGCTTGGCGGCTCCCGGGAAATCGGCCTCCTCGCCGCGCTTCTCGATGCTTATCACGCCTGGTTCGTCGACCTTTACCAAAGCACCGGGACCATTTACGAACTCCTCTGTTTCACCTTTTACGTCGGCGCCCTCGATCTCTACACCCGCATCAGACAGCAGGACCGCATGCCGCGCGGCCGCGAGTGGGCTTTCATCCTGATCCTTTATGTGGCGGCGCTCGATTCGAAGGAACTGGCCGTCACTTTGCCTCTCGCGCTCGCCTGCTATGAACTCCTCTGGCATCGGCCCCGTTCGGCGTCCGCGCTGCGCTGGCTGGGCGCGGAAGGCCGCGGCACGCTGCTCACCGGCGCCCTGACAATCCCGTACGTCATCGGAAAGCTCACCGGCCCCGCAAGCCTGATCGAAAATCCCATGTACCGCGCGTCCATTTCCCCGGGCCGCTACGTGGGGGCGTTCCGGCTGTATCTGAACGTCATCTTCTATCAGGACCAGTTCTTCCGCTTGTTTCCCGCCGCCGTGCTGATGGCCGCAATGCTGGCGCTGGCGCTGTGGCAGCGCTCGCGCCCGCTGCTGTTCGCCTGGCTGTTCGTGCTCTTCAGCGTGCTGCCATTCATCTTTCTTCCCCGCTATGCCGGCTTTTTCATTTATCTGCCGATGCTCGGCTGGACGCTCTTCGCCGCCACCGCGCTCGCCATGGCGAGAGAAAAACTCGCCGGCCGCATGCCTCCATGGGCGCTGTTTCTCGCCGTGGCGGCCGTGCTCGCGCCGCTCCACGTGCGCGAATCGCGCAAGACAGCGGCCGTGTTCGAAACCGCCAGCCTGCCCACCGCAGAGGCGATTGCCGCCTTCGCGCGCGCCCGCGTCTCCCTGCCGCACGGCGCCCATGTCTTCTTCGCCAGCGATCCCTTTCCCGCCGGCGACTATTCGCTCCTGTTCCTGACCGAGGAGTTCTACCATGACCCCACGCTGAGCATCCGCCGCGCCAGGGACGGCGCCCGAACGGACCACCGGCACTGGGATGCCATCTTCGCGTGGCGCGCAGGAGACTGGGTCTCGCAAGCCGCGCCGCTTCCGCCGCATCCGGCGGCGCGCGGGTAGCGGAAATCGCCGGTCACCCCGTCTGCCGATTGATTTCTCCCCGGCTCTCTGGCACTTGCAGGCTCCGCCGCCCTCAGTGCGCCCGCGTCTGCTGTACCCTGTCTGCCGAATGAGCACCCCCGCTCAGGTCCTCGCGAATCGTTTGAATGCGCAGGCTTCCACCGGCCCTGTCACGGGCGAAGGCAAGGCAATCTCCTCCCGCAATGCGGCCGGGCGCAACGGAGTCCCCGGTCTTTTCTCCCTCACCGCGTTCATCCGTCCCGGCGAACAGCCTGAATTCGACGCGCTTTCGGGCAGCCTCACCGCCGAGCTGCGTCCCCATGGCGCTCTTGAACTCACTCTTGTCCGCGAGGTGATCCACGCCTCCTGGCGTCTCCGCCGCTGCGCGCTCGCTGAATCGAGCTGTCCCGCGGAAACGGATGACGGAGCGCACAGGCCGCCACTCGGGCGGCCGTTGTGCGCGGTGGAGGAAATGGAACGCCTCCAGATCTCGATCGACCGCGCCCGCTCCGCCGCGCATCGTACTCTCTTCCGTTCGCTCAACGAACTGCGCCGCCTCCGCGCCGCGCAACCCGGTCCCTTCGATTCCCTGGCCGAAGAAGCCAGCCGCGGCCTCACCGAGCTTCGCCTCACCGAGGCTCTTCGTCTCGCGAGGCCCGATTTTGCAAATCAAACCCAATCGCCGCCCCTGTCCGCTCCTGCCATCGCCCGCAACGCCCTTTGTCCGTGTGGTTCCGGCGACAAATTCAAACGCTGCTGCGGCAAATCCGCCCCGCCGGTGCTCGGGATGCGCCCGCCGGACGCCCGATAGCGCGTTCCCGCCGCTCCGTTTTTCCCGCCTCGTCCCGCTCCCGCGCGATTGGTGCGCGAAGCCTCCTGAAAAGGCCTAAATCCCTGCTACAATAGAACTTACAGCACATTCATGGCTAATCAGGATAATCCTCCGCAGGGTCCTCCCGCGCCTCCGCAGTTGCCGCTTCCGGGGGGCGGCGGCGGGGACAATCGTAACCTGCTGCCGGTCAATATCGAAGACGAAATGAAGCGGTCGTACCTCGATTACGCGATGAGCGTGATCGTGGGCCGCGCGCTTCCCGATATTCGTGACGGTCTCAAGCCCGTTCATCGCCGCATTCTCTACGGCATGAACGAGATGGGCCTCGCGCCCAACCGGCCCACGCGCAAATGCGCCAAGATCGTCGGCGAAGTGCTCGGCAAGTTTCACCCGCACGGCGACGCGCCGGTTTACGATTCCCTCGTCCGCATGGCCCAGCCGTTCACCATGCGCTATCCGCTGGTCGATGGCCAGGGCAATTTCGGTTCGGTCGATGGCGATCCGCCGGCGGCCATGCGGTACACCGAAGCGCGCCTCGCGCGCATTTCGGCCTCGCTGCTCGAAGATATCGACAAGGAAACCGTCGATTTCCGCCCGAATTACGACGATTCCGAGCAGGAGCCCGAAGTCCTGCCCACCCGCATTCCCAATCTGCTGGTGAACGGTTCGTCCGGCATCGCGGTCGGCATGGCGACCAACATCCCGCCTCACAACCTCACCGAGATCATCGAAGCGACGGTCCAGCTGATCCGGCATCCGGAGACGGATCTGGCGAAGATTCTCGAAATCGTGCAGGGGCCGGACTTCCCCACCGGCGGCTTCATCCTCGGCCGCCAGGGCATTGTCGACGCCTATACGCGCGGCCGCGGCCAGCTCAAGCTTCGGGCCAAAGCCCGCATCGAGCCCTTTGGCAAGGATCGCGAACAGATCATCGTCACCGAAATCCCGTATCAGGTGAACAAGTCGCGGTTGATCGAGCACTGCGCCTCGCTGGTGAACGAGAAAAAGCTCGAAGGCATCTCCAACATCCGCGACGAAAGCGATCGCGACGGCCTTCGCATCGTCTTCGAACTGAAGCGCGACGAGCAGGCCGAAGTCGTACTCAACAATCTCTACAAGAACACCCAGCTGCAGATCGGCTTCGGCATCATCAATCTCTCGATCGTGAACGGGCAGCCGCGCGAACTCGGGCTGATCCAGACGATCAAATACTTCATCGAGCACCGCGCCGATGTGGTGCGCCGCCGGACCGACTACGAGCTGCGCAAAGCCCGCGAGCGCGAGCACCTGCTGCTCGGTTTCCGCGTGGCCCTCGACAATATCGACCGGGTGATCGAGCTGATCCGCGCCGCGCGGTCTCCGAAGGAAGCGCGCGAATCGCTGGTTGCCTCCTCCACCCAGTTCACGTTCAACGACGTTTATCTCCGCGCCGCCGGCGCCGCGGAACCGCTTCGCCAGTTGAGCGACCGCCAGGCGCAGGCCATCATCGAACTCCAGTTGCAGCGCCTCACCGGCATGGAGCAGGAGAAGATCGCCGCCGAGCTTGGCGACATTCAGCGCCGCATCGGCGAATATCTGGAAATCCTGGGATCGGAAAAGGTTCTCCGCGACCTCATGATCAAGGAACTCAGGGAAGTCCAGAAGGATTTCGGCGATGAGCGGCGCACCCAGATCATCGAGGACACAGGCGAGATCCGGCTGGAGGATCTGGTCGCGGTGGAAGACGTCGCCATCACGGTCACCCACGGCGGCTACCTGAAACGCACCGCCGTCGATACCTATCGCAGGCAGGGCCGCGGCGGCAAGGGCCGCATCGGCATGGGCACGCGGCAGGAGGATTTCGTCGAATACTTCCTGGTCGCCTCCACCCACGATTACCTCCTGATCTTTACCAACAAGGGCCGGGTTTACTGGTTAAAGAACTACGAGATACCGGATGCCTCAACTACAGGAAAAGGCAAGCACATATCGAACCTGATCAACCTTCAGCCGGACGAGACCGTGAAGGCATTCCTGCCGGTTTCGAAATTCGTGCCGGACAAGTTCATCGTCATGGTGACGAAGCTCGGCGTAATCAAGAAGTCCGAGCTGACCGAGTTCAGCAACGTCCGGTCGCAGGGAATCATCGCCATCGGAGTGGACGAGGGCGATGAACTGATCGCCGCGCGCATCACGGCCGGCGACGAATATATCTTCCTTGGTACGCATAAGGGCCAGGCGATCCGGTTCGCCGAATCCCAGGTGCGGGCCATGGGCCGCCCGGCTCGCGGCGTCCGCGCGATGGACCTCTCGAAAGACGACTTCATCGTCGGAGCCGAAGTTGTGGGCGAGGAGTGCCTCATCCTGTCCATCTCCGAACTGGGCTACGGCAAACGGACCAAACTCACGGACTACCGGCTCACCAACCGGGGCGGCAAAGGCATCATCAACATGAAGACCACCGCCAAGACCGGTAAAGTGATCGCGATTCTTTCCGTGACGGACGAATCCGATCTCATGATTGTGACGCGCGATGGCAAAATCATCCGAATCGATTCCGGCGAGATTCGCCAGGCCGGGCGTTCCACACAGGGCGTCAGGCTGGTGAAGATGGAAGAGAACGACAGCGTGGCCGCCGCCAGCGTGATTGCCGAAGCGGTGGAGAAAAACGGCGAAGGGCCGCAGGGCAATCTGACCCTGCAATAGGTTGATTCGTCCAGATACGGCCGCCTCCCAAAGAGGCTGCCGCCTGCGCGTCAGTGATACCCTGGTGCTGAGAAGTTGCGTCTGCGAACTGCTGGTCGGCTTCTCCATGAAATCGAAATGAACGCGATGCTTCAGCAGTTCGTATCTGTTGCGCTGCCAATCGTCATGGCGGTCGCAATCGCGGCGTGGCTCCAAAATGGCCGCTTCACCGATTTGCGGGAAGACATGAACAACGGCTTCGGGCAGATCGGAAAACGGCTGGATCGTATGGACGACAGGCTGGACCGCGTGGACGACAGGTTGGGCCGTATTGAAATGACGCTCCGCGAGCACGGCGAACGGCTCGCCAGAGTCGAAGAGCGCCTGTCTCCTTTCACGCTGCGTTAGAACGCCGAACATCGCCTGGCCCGCCGGAGAGTGGATATGATCGAACTATGACGCCGATGGCCCACCTGGCATCCGGCTCCGCAGCGGAGTCGAATCCCGCGCCTGCGGGAAAGTTGCTGGAAGAGAAGCAGACGAAGCTGATCGATTCGCTTCGCGGAATGCGCCGCGTCATCGTGGCGTATTCCGGCGGAACCGATTCGGCGTATCTGGCATGGGCGGCAAAGCAGGCGCTTGGTGAAAACGCCATCGCCATCACCGCCGATTCGGCCTCCATCCCCGCTTCGCATAAACGCGATGCCGGGGAATTCGCCAGACAATTCGGCATCCGGCACGAATTCGTTCCCACCAGCGAATTCGAAAATCCGGAATACGTGAAGAACGACGCCAACCGCTGCTTCCATTGCAAGGACGAACTGTTCACCGTGCTTGAGAACATTGCAAGCGTTCGCGGCTTTGAGCACATCGTGTATGGCGTCAACCGCGACGATCTGGGCGATTATCGGCCCGGGCAGCGCGCCGCGAAATTGCACCAGGTGAAGGCCCCCCTCGTTGAAGCTGAACTGACGAAAGCCGAAATCCGGGAGCTGTCGCGTCTCGCCGGGCTGCCCACCTGGGACCGGCCCGCTGCGGCATGTCTCAGTTCGCGCATTCCGTACGGTACTCCCGTAACCATCGAGAACATCCGCACGGTGGAAGTGGGTGAGGAAGAGATGAAGGCCCTCGGCTTCCGCCAGTTCCGTACCCGGTTTCATGGCGAGCTGGTCCGAATCGAGATCGCGCGCGAGGAAATGCCGCTGGCCCTTTCCATGGAGATGGCCGGCCGGTTGAGCGCGATATTCCGCAAACTCGGCTACAAATTCGTCACGCTCGATCTGGACGGCTACCGCCAGGGCTCGCTCAACCAGTTGCTGCCCACATCTGTCCGGCGCGCATCCTGAGCATCAGTACTCATCGGGGTGGCGGTCCGGCGCAAGCCGTGTTTCCATATGTAGTTGGTCGCGCGGGCGATGCTGCGTATCTGGTCAGGCGGATTTTCGGCGTGCTTGCGCCGGTATCGCGTGGCAGCCGCCGCCGCGTTGCTGGCGCAAGTCTTTTTGCCGGCCCGGGCGCTGGCGATTCCCGCCGGCGCGCGCGATCCGTTTTTCAGTTCCACTCCCTTCGCGCGCTGGCAGGGCCACGGCAGAAAACAGGACATTCGCTGGGATGTCGAGTTTTCCCCGGTTGAACTCTCGGTTCATCAGCGGCTGCTTTCGCGCGTCCGCATTCAGATTCTCCGGGACCCGGGGCAAACCGCTTTTCGCCCGCTCGTCATTCTGATCGAGTACCGGGACGGCGCCGGCAACGTCTGGCAATCGCACTTCAATACGCAGGAGAGCGCAACGGCAACCGAAGCCCCGTCTTCCGTATTCTTCGGCAATGCCTTCGTGCTTCCCGGCGCTTACCTGATTTCCGTTGCCGCGTACGATCCGGATACGCTCGCGCACAGTTTCGTGTCTCACCGGATTCGCGTGAAGCCGCTTCGCAACGATCCGCTGCCGCACGCCTGGGATGGTCTTCCCGCGGTGGAAGTGTTGCCCGCGTTCGTCGAGCCGCCCGATGAATGGTTTCTGCCCATGGTGAAAACCCGGCTGACTCTGCGGGTGCCTGCGCGCCGCAGGGTGCGGCTGGATGTTTTCGTGAATGAAACTCCGGGCGGCAACGCGGCCGGATCGGTCGGGGCCATCCGCCGCAACATGAGCGTTCTGGTTCCGGCCCTGAAAGTGATTTCGCAGGCGCAACTCGCCGCGGGGTCCCTCAACGTGCGCATGGTGGATCTGTCGCGCCGGCGGATCGTATTCCGGCAGGACGCCGTGCAGCGGCTGGACTGGACACGGCTGCGGGAGTCTTTTCTCGATGCGGAACCGGGAGTCATCGATGCGCAGTCACTGGCGGGCTTCTGGAAAATGCGGAATTATTTCTGGGATCAGATCGGCGCCGGGGAATCGGACCGTTCGCGGGCCAGAGAAGCGCGTGCGGTACTGGTGCTCAGCGCCCCGGCGTTCTTCCCCGGACAGGAAAAATTGCCGGAGGACGTGGGCCTCGGCAGGGCCGGCGACGCCGTTTTCTATATCCGCTACCGCCCGCCGGAGACGTATTACCGGCGAATGCGCGCCCGGCCCGGAGGGCGCCCGCCGCCGCCCGGCATGGTTGTCTTTCCCATGGCCGAAGACGACCTCGAACTGGCGGCGCGCAAACTGAATGCGCGTATCTTCGATGTCACTTCCGCCGCCGACTTTCGGCGGGTGCTGGCCATGATCTTCGCTTCCGTGGGCGAGTTATGACGCCGGTTTTCGGCGCTGCTCATGCGAACATCGGAGGGCCGGATCGCGTATCAGGAACAGGAGCAGAATCCAACCAGTGAAAATCCGCGGAATCTTTTTGGCCGCCGCCGCGCTCGGGCTTGCCGGATGCGAGTTCGATATCGGGCCGGGCGATCGGTTTAAATCCGATTTCCATTACTCCTATGACCTGAATCCGGGCGGCCGCGTCGAGGTGGAGAGCTTCAATGGCGGGATCGACATCGACAGCCAGGGCGGCGCGAAGGTCGAAATCAGCGGAACGAAATACGGCTCGACGGAGCAGTTGCGCGATGCGGTTCACGTCAATATCTCGCCATCGCCCGATGCGATCCTGATCCGCGCGGAAAGGCCTTCGGACCTGCGCGGTTCCTCCGGCGCCCGCTTCACCATCCACGTACCGAAAAATGCGGTGGTCAGCCGCGTGGTCACCTCGAATGGCGGAATCCACGTTTCCGGAGTCGATGGGGACAGCCGCTTCAAAACCTCGAACGGGGGAATCCGGGTGGAGAATCTGCGGGGATCGGCGGATGCGCAGACTTCGAACGGGCCGATCACGCTCACCGAGATTCACGGCGATGTTGTCGCCCACACTTCGAACGGCAAAATCACCGTGGAAGATATCACCGGCAACGTTCAGGGCGAGACATCGAATGGCGGCGTCAGCGTTTCGCTCGATCAGTCTCCCACCGCGCCGGTGAAGCTGGAAAGCTCGAACGGTCCAATAGAACTGACTTTGCGTGAGCGGCCGAAGTCCGACGTCCGGCTCACCACGGTGAACTCGCCCATCACCATTCGGCTGCCCGCGGACACTGCGGCCCGGATTTCGGCGACAACGTCGAACGGGTCCATCTCATCCGATTTCGACATCGCCGGCGGCATGAATCCGAAAAATCATCTGGAGGGCCCCATCGGGTCCGGCGGACCGTCGGTCACGCTCGTC
>DAIDJK010000430.1 GCA_027450225.1 Bryobacterales bacterium
CGACGGGAATCGGGCAATCGCGCTTCTCGATTACATGCAGCAGACGACCCGCCTCGATGCTGTCGTGATCCGTCAGAGAGACGAACGCCCGCAGACCGGGCACATCGTTGATCTGGCGGCTTTCAAAATTCCAGGCTTCGCGCGCCGTAAGCGGCGGGGTCCACCATCCTCTCGTCAGGTTGACCTCCCCGCCCTTTTCCGGCGATGGACGGCTTCCTGCTTGCGAATGGGCCACAGAGCCACGGGACGCCCCGCGTGACGAACCGCGAGCGTTCTCCGTTCCGCATCTGGAGTCAAATCGCCCGTCAGCCGCATTACACGATCAGCGCGGGCGATGCCACGCCGGGCAAACACGGCCCCGGCCGCCGCATCCGTCTGTTTGGTCGCTTTGAATTCATGCTGCCTGCCGTTGTGGACCATGGAGCGCGTGGTTGCCGCGCCGCCCGCCATGATGGCGCTCCGGACGGCGTACAGGAAAATCGAAGTTGCGGTATCGGCGGAACTGGTATCCACCACGGCCGCAGGCTCGCGTTCCGCGCCAGACGAACGCAGTGCGGCGATGAGTTGATTCATCTCGCGCCAGGTAAGGCGCGATGGCTGACTGACTCGCGTGATGCTCGACCGGAAGCGGCCGTTTTCGTCCAGCCGCAGGCTATCGGATGAGGAATTTCGCCGGCCCCGGCCTCAAGAGTTTTCCGCGCCTGCTCCATGCTCTTTTCCGGCGCCGCAGTCATGAACCCGAAACAGGCGCACCGTTCCGGATTGCCATCGGGCTCCGCTAAAACTACTTCCTCGATATATCCCGCCCGATTCAACCGCGTACGTTCTCCGGCCACGATCCGGCGGCGAGTCTCACCGCTAGAACTCGGCCGTGCGAACCGGCGCCTTCGTCAACAACCACGCAGCCACTGCCGGCCCCTGTTCTGCTGACGACACCTGAGTTTAATCCGTGAAGAACAGGAGAGAACAATTCGCGCCGTTTTTTTCTCATGCGAACCCCTAAACGCGCACGAGCGAACGGAAAGGACGGATTGCTGCGCGACCTACACCCGCAACAGATATAAGCGGCCTTCCTGGAGCCTTCGGTAAAATCCTGTTTTGTTGCGATTCCGGGCGCCATCACGGAACGGCGCGGCGAAACGGTCCCACGCGGGACGTTCGGGGGCAGCTCTGCTCGTGGCTGCGATGGTTGTTCTGGCTTTTGTGATTCTCGTTTTCAGTGCGGGAGAAGCGCGGTATGAAGATCTGACGGCTGAGAGCAGCCGGGCACATGCGACGATTGACGCCGCCGAGGACGCGCTGTCCGCTCTGAAAGACGCCGAGACCGGACAGCGCGGTTTTGTGATTACCACCGATCCTGCCTATCTCGCGCCATACCAGGACGGCGTCCGCGCCTGGTCGGAAAGCCTCCGCGCACTGGCGAGGCTGAGCGACCGCGACGCTGCTGTCGCCGGGGCGGTTGAACGACTCAGGCAGGCGGGCGCCGCAAAGTTGAAAAATCTGGAGGGCACGATCCGTACTGCGCGCCGAGAGCGCTCTGCCGCGTTTGTCAGCATCGAGCAGGGCTCCGGGAAACGGTATATGGACGACGCACGCCGCATCGGCGCGGGAATCGTGCGGCGCGAAGAAGCGAGATATTCCCGCCTGTCTCTGCTTTCGATGGAAACGGAAAGCAGAACCCGCTGGAGCGTGGAAGCGGCCACCGGCATACTTTTCCTGTTTACGCTCGCGGGCACGCTGTTGCTTGAGCGCGAGATTGGCGCCGAGCGGCTTCTCGCGGGGAGCCTCGAAGCGAGCGAGCGAAAATATCGCGAGCTTGCCGCTTCGCTCGACGAACAGGTGCGGCAGCGCACCCGTGAACTCGAAGATGCCAATGAAGAGCTTCAGGCATTCACCTGGTCGGTGTCGCACGATCTCCGGGCGCCGCTGCGCGCCGTGGATGGATTCAGCAACATTTTGATGGAAGATCACTCATCCGCTCTCGACGCCGCCGCGCAGGAATTGCTGTCGCGAATCCGTGGCGGGGTGAGGCGCATGGGCCAGTTGATTCACAGTCTGCTCGACCTTTCGAGGGTGAGCCGGGTCGAAATCCGGAGGCAGCCGGTCTCGATCTCAGATCTGGCGAATTCGATTGTCGAGGGACTGCGATCTTCAGCCCCCGGCCGGGAAGTGGAAATCCGGATCGAGCCCCATTTGACGACGGAAGGCGACCCGAATCTGATGCGGATCGTGCTCGATAACCTGCTTTCGAACGCGTGGAAATTCACGGCCCGTACGCTGTCTGCCCGCATTGAAGTGGGATCGCAGCTGAACGGGAATGCGCGCGAATTCTACGTGCGCGACAACGGCGCCGGCTTCGATCCCGCCTTTGTGGACAAGCTCTTCAAACCGTTTCAGCGACTTCACTCCGAAGCCGAATTCGAGGGCACGGGCATTGGACTCGCCACGGCGCAGAGAGTTATCCGGCGCCACGGCGGCACGATTCGGGCGGAAGGCAACAGGCAGAATGGCGCCACGTTCTATTTCACGCTCTGGCGCGATCCGAATTTCAATTGAAGTAAAATCGCAGGGACCCGCTAAATGCAGGAAGCGACCATTTTATTGATCGACGACAACCCGGATGACATCGATCTGGCGAGGCGAGCAGTGGCCCGCCGGAATTCCGGGACCACGCTGGAGGCAGCCAGTTCAGGCCGTGAAGCGCTGGAGCGCCTGAACGGCAACGGAAATCTGCCCCGCGCCATATTTCTGGATATCAACATGCCCGAATGGAACGGCTTCGACGTGTTGCGCCGGCTGCGCGAGAACGAACGTACGAGGCATGTTCCGGTAGTGATGCTGACCACTTCCAACGAACCGCGCGACGTCCTGAAAAGCTACGAATTGGGCGCCAACAGCTACGTTCCCAAGCCGCTCGATTTCGACGAATTCACGGAAGTTTTCGCGGCGACGACACGTTACTGGAGTTCCATCAACGAGGTGACGCGGGGTGGAGCATAACCCGATGAGAAACGGCGGAGAGGATCTGCCCGCCGTTACTTTGGTTTCCGAGGGACTCGCCGCAAGGCTCGAGCAGATCCTGATCGGCGCGGGATACTCCCCTCGCTTCGAAAACGCGCATTTCGCTTCGCAGGTAACGGAAATGCTGCGGACGAACCCGCGCATCTTTTTTGCTTCGGGCGGCGGAAACGCGGAGGACATTTCCGCAGTATTGAGGGCGGTTCGAGAACACGACCGGGCGCTTCCGGTCATCATGGTGGTGGATGCTGAGCAGGAAGGCGCCGCGATCGAGGCGATGCGGTCCGGGGCGCGCGATTATGTTCTCAACGATCACCTGAACCGGCTGCCGGTGGTGGTGGAGCGGGAGCTTCGCGAGTCAGACTGGCGGCGGGAGCATGCCCGGTTCGAGGCGCGGCTCCAGCAGACTCAGCGACTCGAAAGCATCGGCCTGCTGGCCGGCGGCGTGGCGCACGATTTCAATAATCTGCTGACGGGGATTCTGGGAAATTCGAGCATGGCGCTCGACGCGGTTCCGCGCTCCAGCCCCGCCCGCAAGATGCTCTCCGACATCATCGATGCCACCCACCGGGCCGCGAATCTGACTCGCCAGCTGCTGGCCTATGCAGGCAAAGGGAGCATCGTGTCCGAACCGCTGGATGTCTCCGATCTGGTGGATGAAATCAGCGTGCTGCTGCAATGTTCGATTCCGCCGAATGTGCAATTGCGCAATGATCTGAAACGGCGCCTGCCGTGCGTCATGGGAGACGCCACGCAACTGCAGCAGCTTGTGATGAACCTCGTCATGAACGGCGCCGAAGCCATCGGCGACGCGAATGGCACCGTGCTGATTACGACGGGCCTGCAGGATGTGGATGAACTCTACATCCAGCAGAATCTCCAGGGGGATCCGATAATCCCCGGGCGATACGTGATTCTGGAAGTGCACGATTCGGGATCGGGAATCGACGCCGCGACGCGGTCTCGCATCTTCGAGCCTTTCTTCACCACCAAGATGACCGGACGCGGCCTGGGTCTGGCTGCGGCGCACGGTATCGTGCAGGCTCACAAGGGAGCGATCAGAGTCTACAGCGCTCCGGGCCAGGGGAGTACGTTCAAAGTGCTGCTCCCCGCATCGGATGAGGAGGCGATTCCGAGGCATTCTTCGGCGAAGTCACGAGAGGCGGCAGGCCGGGAGCGCGTACTGATCGTGGATGACGAGGAGATCGTGAGGCAAACCGCGAAGGCTGCTCTCCTGCGGTACGGTTACCGCCCCGAACTGGCGCCGGGCGGCGAGGAAGCGCTCGACATATATGCGCGGACCAGCGGAGACATTGCGCTCGTCCTGCTCGATCTGACCATGCCCGGCCTGTCCGGAGAAGAGACAGCGAAACGGCTTCTGGCGCTGAACCCGGATTGCAACATACTGCTTTCCAGCGGCTATAACGAAGCGGAAGCGCTCCGCCTGGCGGCCCACGTGAAGATCTGCGGGTTTATCCAGAAGCCCTACACGGCGGCTACACTCGCCGAGAAAGTCCACGAGTGCCTCCATGCCGCGCCGCCGGCAAGCAGCACTGCGATTTTCCCCGAAGCGCGGGAAGGAGAACGGTAATTGCGGACTTCGAGAAGGCTGGACTATGCGGACGCGAGGAAGATCATCGATGCGATCGCCGCGGAGGCCGCCAAGGTCTCCGATAACGCTGTCATCGCGGTCGCTGATGACCACGGCGAACTGATCGCCTTCGCGCGTATGGACGGAGCGCCGGTATCGTCGATTCGGATCGCCATCAACAAGGCGTGGGCGGCGGCAAGGGAGCGGAAGACTACGCAGGAGATTGGGGAGAAATCACGCCACCCCGAAAAGGGATTCGACATCGCATACTTCGGCGATCCACAGTTCGTGGGGTGGGGAGGGGGCGTGCCGGTGTGGCGGGATGGAGAAGTGGTGGGAGCAATCGCAATCAGCGGACTGCCTCAGCAGGAGGACATCCGGCTGGCGACGTGGGCCGCGGGCCTGCTGAAGGAACAAGACGACTGCGGAGAATGAGCGGTTCGCGCAAAAAAACCGGCGGCATAATGCCGCCGGTTGATGAATAACAACCAGGCCCGATTCAGGCGGTCAGCTTGCGGCGGCGCAGAGCAATCGCCGCGAGGCCGATGAATCCAGCGCCGGTCAACGTCAGGAACGTCGGTTCCGGTACCGCGGGAGCGTTGATATTGCCCTGCAGAGACGTCACGCCACCGCTGGTCGACGGCGAAACGATGGTGATACCGTCCTGGGTGCTGTTGTTGATATTCTTCGACGTGTCGAGTTCGTAATTCACCGGACCGCCAAGCGTGATGGTCGGATTCACGATACCGAAATTCGCGTAGGACGTGCTGGATCCGTCGTAAACCAGTCCGCTCAGAGTTGCTGTGGGAAACGCGCCGCTAAGTGGCGGAATCGCGGGACCCGTCTGATTCACGCCCAGCGTGAACGTCCCATTGATGTTCGAGCCCGTGCCCGTGTAAGAAGCAGTGATGGTGCCGTAGCCCGCCGTCACGTAGGTACCCGGGCTGTTCACGTGCGTTCCAGCCGCAGCGCCAGAAAACATCAGAGTAGCCGTATTTGCGCCCGAACCGTAGGTTACCGTAACAGCTCCGGTTCCGTTGCCCGTGATAGCGCAGCCGACGCAGGTGAACATGCCAGTGGTTGTGTAATCAACTGTTGTGGCGTAAGCCGGGAGCGCCGCGACAATCGCGGCGACCGCTGCGCCCAGAATTAATGGCTTCGTATTTATCTTTATCGTCCTTAAAAACATGCCAGGCCTCCTCCGGAACACCTCACGCGTAGTACGAGGACGCGAGATGGCCCTGTTCAAGGTCAAGTATAGGCACTACTAAGCCTGCAAGCAATACTTTTGTGCGTGGCGCCGCAAGTAAAGTGCCCAGAATCACACAAATATGAGTAATAGTACCCTCCAAAAGGAGCGCAATCAGCTCACCTTCGCGAGCAGATCCCGAATCTTTTTGGCGTCCGCCTGTGCTGGCCGCGCGGCGAGCGCAGCCTGGCACTGCTGGCGCGCCGCAGTTTTGTCACCCTTTTGATAAAAAGCCATCGCGAGATGGTATTTGTAGATGGGCTGTGCCGGATCCTTCTGGGCGGCGTTGGAAAGCACCTGGATCGCGCTGTCCGGCAGATTCTTCTTCAGGTATATCCACCCCAGCGTGTCCGCGATGGCCTGGTTGGCCGGCTGGGCTCGCGCGGCTGCCTGCGCGAGTTTCAGCGCCTCATCCAGATTGCCTCCGTTCTCCGCCATCAGATAAGCGAGATTGTTGGATACGAGCGGATTACCATTTTCGAGGCCGAGAGTTTCGCGATACGCTTTCATCGCTTCATCGCTCCGCCCCGCATTGTGGAGCGCGAGCGCCAGCATGGCGTTGGCCAGCGGGTCGCGAGGCGACAGAGTCTTCGCCCGCTGAAACTCCTCAATTGCCGTCGACAGATCGCCTTTCCTCATGTAAGCATCGCCAAGCCGAAGGTGCGGAAACGGGTCGCCCGGATTGACGGTCGCAAGCTGTGTGTAGGATTGCAGGGCCAGATCGAGTTTATTGCCGCGCAGCGCGACGTCGGCAATTAGAGCATCGATTTGCGGGGATGGAGATTTTGCTCTCTCCTGCCTCAGATAGTCGAGAGCCGCGTCGTAGCGGTTTTGCGCTCCGAAAACCTGCGCCATTCCCTGAAGCGGGCGAATATCCTTCGGACTGGATGCATGCAGGCCGCGGTATATCGTTTCCGCGTCCGCGTACCGTTTCTGCGCCAGGCGCAAAGCGGCTTCCTGCAGACGGGGCTCGAGTGCGGCCGGGTATTCCTGCTCCACCTGGGCGATCTCGCGCTGGGCCTGATCGAAGTTACCCAGTCCGATCAGCGCGCCCGCGTGCAGCAGTCTCGCGGCCGCATTGCCGCGCGTCAAGGTCACGATTTCGGCGCCGAATTGCATGGCCTGCTGGTAGTCGCCTCGTTCCATTTCGATGTTGGCGGCCTGCACGCGCGCTTGTATGAGCCGTGGATTCTGGCGCATCGCCTCTTCAAACTGCGCAAGCGCCGTCTCAGTGTCGCCGCGCTGCACGCTGGCGCGGCCAAGGTAATAATGCAGCAGCGCGTCGTTGGGCCGCAGCTTGATCAGGTTGGGCAGTTCGGAGACGGCCGCTTCGAGCTGCGCCGGGCTGTTGCTCTCAACCTCGATACCGGCGCGAAGCGAACGCGCATCAAGGTTGTTCGGATCCGCCTGGAGAATTTGCGTGATCACGCTGGTGGCCTGATCCATCGCGCCATTATCCGCGAGAATCTCCGCGAGGCGCTGCTGGTACCTGATCTTGTCTTGTCCGCTTCGGATGGCTTCGTTCAGGTATGCGACCGCATCGTTGGGCAGGCTGTTCCCGGCGCAGAAGTTGGCTACCGCGATCACGCCATCGGGGAAAGTCTTGCGATCCGCGACGATCTGGTCGAGAACGGCCTTTGCCGCGGGATTCTTCCTGTTCTGGATGTAGAAGGACGCCAGTTGAAGCCGGTAATCCACAACGCCGGGATTCGCCGCAATCTCCTGTTTGAGTATCTCTTCGGCAGCCGCCGGATTTCCGCTCCGCTGATACCAGCGGAACAAGGTTTCATAGACCGGCCCGAAATGGGAGTCGCGGGCCAGATAGCTCCTGGCAACCTTCTCCGCCTCGGCCCCCTGCCCGTTTTGGATCAGCGCTTCCATCAGCGGCTGCACGACATCGCTCGTACCCGGCTTGATGCCGTCGGCCGCCCGAAAGGCTGTGATTGCGTCGGCATAATGCCGGTCCACCATCGCGATCAGCCCTGTAATCCGCAGGCCATCCCACGACTTCGGGTTCTTCCGAAGCAGCGCGGCAGCGATCGATTGCGCCTGATTGTAGAGAGTCGCCGGGTGAGTGGCGTCTTCGAGATAGATCGCGAGGCTGATGTCCGCGAAGGTGGCTGAGATGTCGTCTCTCTGCGCGGCCAGTTCACTCGCGCGGCTGATGCTCGAGTAGGCTTCGGCCAGTTTTTTCTGGCGGAACTGCGCGAGCGCGGCGCCATACCACGCGTCGGCAAGCGTCGCGTTCATCTGCGTCGCACGCAGGTAATCGATTTCGGCCTTGTCGAATTTGCCCTGTGCGAATTCCGAGCGGCCGCGCTCGACGAGTTCCTTCGGATTGCGGCTGCACGCCGCAAGGATCAGCGCGATGGCGGAGGCGGCGACCAGGCCGCGAATTCTTTTTTTACACGAGAAAGACATAGCGAAAGAGCTCACATGGAAAGCGGTTGAATGGTGAACAGGAACGGACGGCCCCGGGCGGCGCCGTCCGCATACCCGGAAGTGGAATGAAGTTGCGGTGAATCCGGCTTACTGCAGATTCAGAACATAGGCGGGCGAGGCGCCCTGGTCGTTTGTCACCGTAATGGACATGGATTTGATCAGGGTAAGAGCGCTCGGGACAGTTCCCCCTGCCGTGAAAGTGAACGGAACGGAGGCTACGAACTGGCCGCCGAAGCTGGCCGCCGCGGCGCTGGCGAAGAACGCCGTCGCCGCCGCGCTCACTGGAATCGTTACCGACGTGCTTTTCAGGCTGTAGCCGGAAGCAGGGCTCAGCTGGACCGCGATCTGACTGAGAGTCTCGGTATTGGTTACACCGGTGATCGCGACCGTGATGCTGGTCGGCGACGAACTCGAAACCTGAGCGCCGATGATAACCGGCGCCGCCGCCGGGATTGTGAAGACGAGCGGAGAACCACCGGAAGGAGTTACGGTCGAGCCGCCGCCGGAGGTCTGAAAAGAAGGCGTCAGGGTGATGGTCCCCGCGGTCGAGCCCGTCTGCAGTTTCACCGTTGTCGAGCCATTCGCGAATACGGCGGAGGTGCTGTTCGCCGGAATAGTGAAAGCCGCGGTCTTGCCTCCGGTCGAGAATTGAACGGCCGGGTCCGCCGAGAAACCCTGCGGCACATCCACAACGGCGAGGCTTCCCTGAATCGGCAGCGGATATGGCGATGCGATCGAAAGAGTGATGGGAACCTGTTGCAGGTTGCTCGCTGAGCCCGACGGTCCGGAAAGCGAATAGGAAGGGAATGCCGGCAGCGGCGCGCCGGAGCCGCTGAGCGTAAACTGCGCACCGTCAATGACGAGCGAAGCCTGCTGTCCGCCGACGGCGGTTGGCGTATACGTTATCTGAAAGCTGGCCGCGGCGCCTGGCGCGAGTACAAGAGGGAACGCTGGTACGCCCGCCAGAGCAAAGGGCGAAGTCTGGGAACTGATGAAGATTCCGCCGATGCTTGCCGTGGCCGTCCCCGCATTGGTAATGGTGAAGGTGGCGATCGAGGTTTGGCCGACCTGTCCTTGCGGAAAGAAGATGGTTGCGCCCGAGTTGATGGGCGTGCTCGTTGAGCCGACCCCGTAGGAGTAGCGGTACAGCGGCCCAAGGCCCCGGCCCGCCAGCGAGAAAGCAGCCGAACCGATGGTAAGGCTGCCGATATTCGCCCCCGGCTGTGTCGGCGTAAACGAAAAGGCGATGTTGGCCGAACCGCCCGGAAGCAGGGTGAACGGAAGCGGCAGGGTACCGATAATCTGATAAGCCGCGCCGCTCAGATTGATCGTGCTTAAGGTCGCCGGCGACGAACCGGTGTTCGTGATCGCGACGTTTATGGTCGATGTTGCCCCGACCGCCGTATCCGGCATGGGAATCGCGCTCAAGGGCGTAACCGCAATGGTTTGTCCGGCTTCACTCACCTGAAACTGAAATGGACCGCTGATACCCGTCCCGCTCAGATTGAAGGTGCGGGTCTGGCCACCGGCTGTCACGGTCACCGTGCCGCTATCCGCGCCAACCTGCGTGGGCGTATAGATGAGCGGAATACTGGCCTGTACTCCGGGCCCCATTGTCACGGGAAGCAACGGCAGATTCTGGGTGTTGAAGGCGGCGCCGGTGACGACAACGGAGGTCAGCACGCCGGCCGCGTTGCCGCTGTTACCGATGATCAGCGCGCCAGTGGCGGTCGCGCCGACCTGAGATGCGGGAAACGCGATGGTTGCTCCGTTGGTCAGCACGACAGCATTATTGAGCGGCTGCACGGAATAGCCGATAACGAAGTTCGGCGCCGCTGTGGTCTGAGCCGCGGCCGGCGAGAGAACCGCAGCCGCGAGTGCGATCAATGGCGCGATGCGCCTGAGCTTAATTGCCTGCATTGGTCACTTTCCCGGTGGGCGCTCCGGCTGAGACGCCCGCTGGAACGAAGAACGCCGCGCTGGCGCTCGCATTCCACAGCCACACCGCCGAGCCGCCGTCACGCGGATAGTCAAGAACGAACAAACCGGAACCGATCGGATTGATGGCAGCCGCGCTGATGTCGATGGCGCTGCAGTTTTCCGGGTTCGTTCCAGTCAGATCGAACACGCATACCGAACTACCCCGGAGCCCGATCAGCGCGTGTCCGTCCGCGGTGACCGCCAGGTCGGTAATCTCCGGGCCGGATGGAGCACGCGGCGGCACGCGCCGAAGCCCGGGACGGGCGAATCCCGATCTTTGCGCAGCCGGGGCCGGCGATCCGATACCGAAGGAACCCACGATCGAGCCGCTGGCGATGTCGACGCGGCTAATAACCGCTTTCGCCCGATCGAAAACGAACAAAGATGCGCCATCGGAGGAAAACGCGAGTGCGCGCGGATTGACAAAAGAGCCGAGCCGTACCGAGGAGTTCGAGCCGGTGATGAGATAAACCGCTCCTTCACCGGCGGCTGAAACAGCATAGGCAATCGTGCCGCCGTCCGGGCTGATTTTCCACGCGGCGACCTCGCCGCCGGAGCCCAGCGAAATGGCGGTCGCGATGGCCGGAGTCGATTTGATGCCCGTGACGAGTTGCAACTGGCTCGAACGGGTGGAGAACAAGGCGGCTGTGGTCGAGTCCGCGCTCCACACGATGCGGTCTACGGCCGCCGCGGTATTTCCGATCAACGACGATGTGTCCGGCTGAGTCAGATCCGGGATCAGGTAGGCCTGTCCGTTCCTGATGGCGATTGCGCTGTGTCCATCGGCCGACGGCATGGCCAGGTCCCATGTGCCGGCGGCCACGCCCAGAATGGCCGCCCCTGGCACTCCTGCTATGGAGCGAATGGAATGGGAGACGGTATCGAATACGCTCCCGGTCACCGGACCGGTGGATATGGTCTGAGCCTGAGCAGCGGCAACCGCCGCGGCAGCAACTCCGGCCAGCATCGTGACAGTAGTCAAGGTTGCCGAGTTCTTCATGGATTTTTACGAGTTTTCACTGCCCGATCGTGACTGGCCCGGGGGTGACGGTGACCGATTTGCCGCTTCCTCCATGCGTCACGCCAAGAGCAACGCCTGCGGCAATGGCGGCCGCCGCGGCGATGATCACATATTTATTGCGCCACAGCGGCTTTCTGGCGACCGGCGGAGGCGTGATGACAAATCTGTTCTGCGAGTTCATTTCACGAATCACGGTTTCGCCCATTCGATTGCCCTGAATCGCCGTTACGTGAATGTCGAACGGTCCCATCTCGGCGTTGGGCGCGAAGCCGGTTACGCCAGCCTGCCCTTCGGAGTTGGTTCGGGCATTCTTTGAAAGTGACTTCCCGTCGAACGTACCACCCGGACCACTCGGAGGAAGCCGGAAAATCACGCTCGCGCCTTCCACCGGGCGATCGTTGTCATCACGGACTTCCACCACCGGCTGCACGCCCATGCGCGAGGAGATGTCGTTTGTGGCCCGGTCTCCCTGAAGGATCAGAACCTTGAGCGATCGAGTCATGGGACCGGCGATCGTCCCCTGTTGCACGGCGGGCGGAGAGGGCGGCGCGGCGGGAACGGGGTTCGGCGCAGCCGCGGCAGGAGTCTGCGCGGCAAGCGGATTCAGCGCACAAAACACATGCAGCGCAAGGAGAACAGCCAGAGATTCTCGAAAAGGCAAACGGATATTCCTCGGATTTCTTGTGTTCAGCGGATTTTCGCCGCGAGTGAGCCCCTGTGGCGCCACTCCCCGGATCTCCGCCGCCTGACCGGGCTCAGCGGATTCCGCCAGTCAGAGCCATCGCTTCACGCGAACAGAGCTTGCCGCGCAAATGGCTTCTGTTCGATGGTTCAAAATCGCCACAGATAATTATGGCTGTTACGGCGCCAGAGCAGCAAGCATTTCGCGCATGCCGGATTGGCACGGCGGATGGTACATGCTCCGGCCTCTGATCGGGCTACCATGAATCGAATCCCGAGCAGAAGCGCGGGGTTCCCGAAAAACCGCCCACCGACGATGCGCCTGATTCTTTCTTTTGCTTTGCTCGCTGTGATCGCGATCCTGACCACCGGCCCCGGATCCAGGGCCGCTACGGTGGGCGCGCCGATTGCAACCTTCACTATTTCCGAACAATTTGGCGTTTCGCATCCGCTGCAAATCATCGATTTCGATTTTCATCAGAAGATCGACCCGGACCGCTCCTACATGATCGGGCCCGAGGGGAATCAGGTCCCTTTTCAGCAACTCGAGAATGGGAATATCGCCGTTGAAGCCGAATTGCCGGCGGGAATGAAACGATCCTGGCGCCTGATGTCCGGCGTTCCACCGCGTCCCATGCCGAGCGAAGTGCGGGTCACGCGCGGACCCCGCTACATCGAAGTTGTCAACGGAAGGACCGGGTTTCGGGCGCCGCAACTCGACGGCGCGCATTCGTCCCTCGCTCCCATTCAGGGCGTGCGGTTCGCCAGCGGGGTATGGTCCGCTACCGGGCCCAATTACATTACGGCCATCGCGAATAACGCGCATCCGCCCGCGCTCGAAGCTCGCGAGTCGGAAACCCGCATTCTCGAATCGGGACCGTTGCGCGCGCGAATACAACTTCGTTACACATACGATCGGCCGCCCGTAATGGCGGCAAATCGCGTGGTGATTCCGGGCGGTCCCGGCACATACACCTGCACCGTCACGCTCGATGCCAGTAGCCCTTCGATCACGATCGAGGACGACGCCGACACAGATCTCGAATACCGTTTGAATTTCTATAAGGACGTAGAACCCGATCGCGGGAGATACCGAGGCCATCACGCGACGCGCCCGGAATTCGGACACGAACCCGACGGGCGCGTCTACGGACCGTTCGACAACAGGCCCGTGATGGATGCGGAGCGCTCTTTCGAATATCGAGCACCCACGTGGTCCGCCTACACGACCGGCGACTATTCCGGCTATTCGCTGCTCGGGCGGCTCGGCTTGTGGAATCCCTGGATTGTCGATTCTGGCTGGTACTGGATGATGTACAAGCAGAGTGCGCCGCCCGAAGCGCCCGTGGTCGGCATTTTCCCGGGCCCGGCGTCGCGCCTCATCGGAGCGGGCAACAGCGGCCCCGGTTTCATGTTCGTTCCGGGAAATCCGCCATCCGGCCGCATCGCCGCGATTTCGATGCAGATCAACCGGCGTACGCCGTCCGCCGAAATCTTCCCGCGGGTCCGGGTTGGCTGGGCGATTTTTACAGGAACGAAGGGCAGCGATCTCGCCGATCCGCTCGCCGTCCAGAACATCTCGCGGCAGGCCAGTCTTCACTCGGGTATCAACCTGAACAAGGTCTACAGGTATCAGTTGACCTACCCGGACCCGCCCGGCGGCGTTCAGCCTCTTTATATGACGAGGGATATTCTGATGCGGATCGTCAACCGCGCCAGAAGATCTCCGGATTACTACAAATACCTTTACAATGCCGAACCGGTGGGCCGTCCGCTCTACGATCTCTGGCGTGACCCGAGCGGCGAAAAAGCCGGGGCGAATGCGATGCGCATACTCGATCTGGCGCGGCAGTGGCTCGATACCGAGGTGAACGGCAACGGTATTTACGACTTTCATTTCGCCTACTGGCACGGCGGACTGGCGGCCGACAACGCCGCGCCCGTCCTGAATGAACTGCTCTCGCTCGAGCCGATCACGCCCGCGCTTCGCGAACGGCTGAAGGCGGCGGCGGCTTTGTTTGGATATCTCATCTGGGACGACGATCTGGCGCCCCTGAGCGGCGCGGCGGGCGTGAATCTTGGAACCGCCAACATGCCGGTGCAGCAGTATCAGTATCGCCATCAGTACGCCATTCTGCTTGCCCGCAACCCCGACATGAAAGCGCGTGCAGCACTCGCGGCAGGCGAGGTGGCGCGCTCGATCGAGACCGAAATAAACGCCTACGGAGCGCAAAGAGCCTCTCCTCATTACGCGGATGCGAGCGTCGAGCCCCTGCTCGATGCCGCTCAGCAGATCTATCTGGCCGGGCTCGGGAACCTGTTCCAAAAAGAAGCCGTTCTTTCGAAATTCGCGAACTTCTACATCCAGATGCTCACGCCTCCCGAAATCCGGTTCGGACGCGCGCGCAAACTGATCTCGATCGGCGACGGCTCGACCGAGGCATCCTCCCTGCTGGGCGTACTGGGCACGTACCTGGCGCCGTCGAATCCGGCATTGAGCGCGCAACTGATGGGCGCGTGGCGTGCTTCCGGCGCGCCGCACTCCGGATTCCACGGCAGCACTGTTCTCAAAATCGACGAAGATCTGCCGGCCGCGGAACCCAGGCTCGAAAGCTCCGAGTGGCCGGGTTGGTGCTCGGTGCTGCGCAGCGGCGCCGGAACGCCGGACGAATCCGCGGTGTGGTTTATCAACGGCGATTTCTACAGCGATCACAACCACTTCGATAAAGGCAGCGTTACGTTCTATGCCCTGGGCGCGCCCGTCGCGATCGATTGGGGCAGCGTCTACTACCCGAGTTCGAGCGCTTCATACATGCACAGCGCGGTGTTGCCGGAGTCGGCTTTTCCGAATTCGTGGTCGGGGGTTCCGCCCACCGGGCAGGGAATGTCGCAAACCTGGGTCCGGTCCGAACAGGACGGATTCGCCGCGTTCGACGACGCCACCTGGTCCGCCGCCACTTTCGACGCGCCGAACGGCTCGAAGTGGTTCCGAACAGTAGCTCTCGTGACCGCGGATGAACGGCGGCCGGTCATCATGATCAGTGACGCTGTCAGCGGCCCGTACGGCGCTGCGCCGCGCGTTGCCAGCCTGAATATGATGGCCCGCGATGCGGTGCAAACACCGGTTGGCCCCGTCACGCCCGACATTCATTTTTACGATGCTCGCGGAAGTCGCAGGGAAATGCCTTCCGGCGGCACTCCAGCCGTCCTTTTGGCCGGACTGAACCGTTTTCATTTCGATGGCCAGTGGGGAGTGGACTGGGATCTCTACACGCTGGCGGAGTTGCCGCAGCAATTCGCGATCGGTTCCTGGGGCCACAACTGGCATCCATCCGCAGAGATGAGTGAATTTCAGCGGACCAACAGGCGGCCTTTCGAAGAAAGCCAGTACATTCTGCGCGTCAGAGGAACGGGGACGCTCAAGACGTTCATCCTGCCGAGCCGCCCCGGCACTACCCCGGCCACCGTGACGAGACGCGGCGACCGCTTCGAATACCGCACTGGTCCGACGAGCGAAGGCGTTATCGGCGACACATTCCAGGCATGGCGTTCCACTTCGGAAACGGTCCTCACGGCCTTCGATCGCGCATCCGCCTCCGCCTATGGCATGTCCATCTCCGGCGGCCCTGCCGAGGTTCGGCTGAAATACAATCACGCGTTTCTCACCATCACCGGACCCGCGGGCCGGCGCGAGTTCCATATTGGTGGCGACTGGACGCCGCAGGGACCGGCGGTTCAGATCGGCCCCGGAGTGGTCGCTGTCGATTTCGATGGCCGCGGAACGCTGCGTCTGGTCCTCGCGCCAGGCAACCCGAACTGATCCGATCGATTTCGCCGGTCGGCCGTATTCAGCGAATGTGATCCTGGATGAGCGGAACCGCCGCGCGGGCGAAATCGAAGGCCGCGTTCTTCGCTCCTTCCGTATCGTTGCCAACGATCGGCGTAATAATGCGGACCAGAGACGTATCGGTGCGGCCGTGCAGCATCATGTCGGGGATGGCATACAACTGAGCGCCGACTTCGCTCGCGATCGGCTTCTGCCCCTGGTAGTACCAGTAGATAACCATGGATCGCTGGTCGGATTTCTGAACAATGTATTCGTTGGCCGGCACTGATCCGACGCCCGGCACGTCGATGTGGATCACGGTAGAAGACAGCGATTCCCATCCGGCGCCCGGCAGACACCACTCCGGGGAATGGGGCGCACGTCCGTCGCGGCGGCTGTTGAAGTAGCCAATGAAGAAATTAAGTCCGCGACGGTCCGGGGCAGCGTAATCGCGGTTCAGATAGTCATCCGGCTTGAGTTCCGCGAGAACGGCGTCGTCAACGGGAACCTCATCGCTCGCTGTCCAGTAACCGAGCGTGGTGGGGAATTCGATCCAGGGCCCAACCCTGGGAATCACCTGTTTGGCGGCGACGGTATAGTACGCTCCCGCCTGTACCAGAAGAATCGCGGCCGCGACCGCGGCGGACTTGCCTGCGCTGAGTCTCATGCGGACACCGGGGTGCGGCGGAACAGCCGCTCAATGTGGTTGAAAGAGGTGTGCAGGGCCACGATGCACAGGAACGCGATCACGAAAACGACCCAGCCGGTCGATTCATGCGCCAGACCCGTCATCCATTCGGGACGGTAGGAGCCGGCGACAGCGCTGATCACGATGCGGAAGCCATTGGCGAACACTGCGATGGGGATCACGAGCAGGGCCATCACGGGGCGCATCCACCGGCGGCCATCGAACATGACGACATACGCCTGGCCGAGAAATGTCAGGGCGCAGAGGGAACGCAGACCGCTGCATGCTTCAGCCACCGAGAGCGTCGCCCCCGGAAGACGCAGGATGTTGCCTTCGCGCAAAACGGAATAACCGATGAGTTCCAGCGTCTGCTCGGCGAAACGGCTGGCGAAAATCTGCAGAGGGAACGTGAGCCGTTCGATGATGAAGCCGGGCAAAGGAATCATCAGCAGGGTCAGCAGCAGTGGATAGGTGAGAATGCGGAGCGTCTTGAAACCGCGCACGAACAAAATCGCGCCCACCAGAGAAAACACGAACGCCACGCGTGTCGCAAAAGCAAACGTATCGAGCGAAGGCGGCCCGATACACAGCAGAAACGCGCCAGCGATCATGAGAACAAGACCGAACCAGTTCGATTTCGGAGCGACGCGGCTCAATTTATCGCGCTCGAGCCAGACCGCGTAGGCGACCAGAAACGGAACGAAAAAGCCATGGCTCATATTCGCGTCGTTCATCCACGACGTGAACATTCGCGAGAGCACGACGGCATAGCAGAAGAAGAAAGCCGCGGCTACCCAGGCCAGATTCCACGGGAACGGGGAATGGCTCTGAGGCGACGCCGTGACGCCGGAGCGTCTGGCGCCGGCGGGCGAAATCGCGGCCGGGTCGGGATGGGCCGCGCCGGCTCCTGCCGCGGCTGCCGTCGCCATCCCCGCGGCCTGCGCAGTTCCTTCGGCGCGCGCGAGATTACCGATGACCTGCCCCATGCGCTGGATCAGCACGCCCGCGGCAAACTGTTTCGATACCCGCTGCTCGTCGGGATCGTGACCCGCCGGACGAGCGGCCTGCGCCTGAATGTGATTCACAACCGCGGCGACATCACCGTGGCGGGCCGGCCGGAACCACGCCGCCGAGCCGTCCTTTACCATATCCGGGATATGGCCCTCCGGCGGACCAATATAGAGAACCGGAATCCCGAGCGTAAGAATGTTATAGATTTTGCAGGGATGTACGATGCCGACGAACGGCTCTCCCATCACGACGGCGTGCAGGTCCGCAGCGCCCAGCGAACCGGCGACCTTGTCGATCGGCTGATAAGGGAGCAGCGTGACGTTCTCGAGATGATGCTCGGCCGTGAACGCGCGGACTTTCGGATATTCGCTCCCGCCGCCGATGAAAACAAATTGCACGCGGGAGTCCGCGCGCATTTCGAGCGCCGCGCCAAGCAGCGTCTGCAGGGGATGACACGGGCTGTGATTGCCCGAATACATCACGACGAATTTGTCCTGAAGCCCATGCTCGCGCCGGAACGCCGCTCTTGCCTCGGCGTCCACGTGCACGGCGGGATCATGCGACCACGGCGGAACGACTTCGACCGACTCCGCGCGAGCGCCGCGCGCGAGAACTTTCTCCTGCATGAAACGGTCGAGAACAACCGTGCATGCGGCATGACGGAGCGTGAAGCGCAGCATCCAATCGAACAGCCGCGCCGGCGCCGAAGAGCGCTTCAGCCATCCGGCGGCGATCGCCTGATCCGGATTCAGATCCATCACCCAGTACACAAGCCGCCCGCCCTTCAGCCGGACGAACAATGCCGCGACATATCCGATCAGCGGCGGGGTCGTCATCGCGATGACGACATCGAAGCGGGGCAGCGTAATCAGGCGCCAGAACAGCCAGAAAAGGAACAGGCCGAAATCGGCCGCGCGCTTCCAGCGCGCTCCTTTGCCGAGACGCCCCGATGGGATGCGATGAATGCGCACGCCCTTCCACGTCTCCTCCGGGGCAAACGTTACTGAAGGATTGTCGTACGCTCTCGCGCCCGCGACGGCGTGCACTTCATGTCCGTCCGCCGCGAGACGCTCGGCCAGATCAGCCGCATGTTGCGCCGACGACACAACATCCGGATAGAACGCCTGATTGAGAAACAGAATCTTCAAACGGTGGCTCCTCCGATGCCAGATCCGGCGAACGCGGCCTGGCCTGCGTCCTGGCGCTGATTCTCTGACTTGGAGAGGAAATAGGGTCCCATGACGAGCACGTCCATCCGGGTCCTGAGGAAGCAATCGAGAGCCTGATGGGGAGTGTCGACGATAGGTTCGTTTTCGTTGAACGAAGTATTCAACAGCACTGGGACGCCACTGATTTTACTGAATTCGTGAATCAGATTCCAGTAGATAGGGTTGATATCGCGTTCAACCGTTTGTAATCTTCCGGTACCGTCTTCGTGAGTTACCGCCGCGAGCCTTTCCTGCTGGTGGGGCCTGATCTTATAGGCCACGGTCATGAAAGGTGATGTATAGTCCGTCTCGAAATATTCGCCGGTATGTTCCGCCAGAATCGAGGGGCAGAAGGGCCGGAACATTTCACGCCGCTTGATGCGCGTGTTGAGAACGTCCTTCATCTCCTTCCTTCGCGGGTCGGCCAGGATGCTGCGGTTGCCGAGCGCCCGCGGCCCGAATTCCATGCGGCCCTGGTACCATCCGACAACATTCCCGTCCGCTATGGCGCGCGCCGTGCGCTGCACCAGCGCATCCTCGCTCAGCCGGTGGTAAGTCGCGCCGGAGGCCTCGAGCGCGTCGAGAATCTCGTCGTCACGGTACTGGGTTCCGTAATAAACGTGGCGCATCTGATGGCGGCGCGAGTTGTTCAGTTTCTGGTGCCAGACGTAAAGGGCAGCGCCGATCGACGTCCCCGCATCGTGAGCCGCGGGCTGAACGTAGAAATCGCGGAAAGGTGTTTTCTCGAAGATCATGCCATTGGCCACGCAGTTCAACGCAACGCCGCCGGCCAGAGCCACCGCCTTCATGCCGGTTTCCTTCTGAACATGGCTCAGCAGCGCGAAATAGATTTCTTCGAGCCTTGCCTGGGCCGAAGCAGCAAGGTCCATGTCGCGTTGGGTGATGTCTGCGCGCGGCACCCGCGCTTCGCCGAATTTCGCCACCATCTTCTGCGAATAGACATTGCCGAGTTCCGGCTCCCCGCCTTCCCACGTCATTTCGACGCCTTCATCGTGGTGGCGGAAGTAGTCGAGATTGAGACGAATCTGGCCGCCATCGATCGACACGATGTCACGCATGTCTTCCAGAAAGCGGGGCGAGCCGTACGAGCTGAGACCCATCATCTTGTACTCGTCGCCGTATTTGGGGAAGCCGAGGAACTGCGTGAGAGCCGTATAAAAAAGACCGAGCGAATGGGGGAACCGCACGCCGCCGCGCACATCGAATTTATGGCCGCGGCCGACGCCCCACATCACGCTCGAGAAGTCGCCAAAGCCATCCACCGAGATCACAGCCGCTTCCTCGAACGGTGAAGCGAAGAAGGCGCTCGCCATGTGGGCGCGATGATGCTCCACGAAGTGGAACTGCGCGTTGGTGACGCCCGCGAGTCCCGCCTTTTCGAGAGCCGCCTTCGTTCTCGTGATGGCGATGCCGTTGGCGGCGCGCCCTGCCGTGCGCTTCCAGTGCGACGGTCTCATACCTGCACGGACCAGTTTGGCCATGAAATTGGCGCGCGGGTCCCGGGAGATCGCAATGTGGCCGACCGAGGCCGTGTCGGTCTCCGCCAGACACGCCGCGGCAGCCTGCACCGGCAGCCCCGCCCAGTGCTTCACGCGATTGAATCTCTCCTCTTCGACCGCCATGACGAGCTGGCCGTTGATCAGCAATGCGGCGGAGGAATCGCCGTGATAGGCATTCAGGCCCAGGATATTCGAGTTTTCAGGCATTTTGTTGAGACTTCCTCGATTCGTGTTTCTGTTTTTCGCGCGAGAGCTTCAGGCCGAACCGTGACCTGCGCGCTGTTCGGGCGCGGACGGCGCGCCTGTTTTTTTCATTTCCGCCCGCATCTCCTCTTTCCGGATATCGACGAGGAGGCGGAACCAGAGACTTTGCAGGAAGTGGAATATGAACCCTTCCTTGCCATCCAGGAAACCGGCCCGCAGGAAGTAGCGATAGAAGTAAAGCAGGAATGGCCGCACGTAGGGGGGCAGCCGGTTCCAGAGGACCTTCAGCCGGAGAATGCGCTGATCCGGATTCCCGAAGAAGGACACCTGAGTGAGGTATTCGATCTCTCCGGCTTCGCGCTTTAGTTCTTCGGTGGCAAGTTCGCCAGCGAATTTGTTGTGCTTTTCGACAAAGAACGCGATCCGCCACTCGTTCTGATTGGATTCGATGATGTCGTGCCGGAGTACTCGCGTCGGGCCTTTGACGTAGAACCGGTAATCGAATTCATGATCGTCGAGATAGGCGCAATGATGGCGAAAGATCTTCAGGTGATGCTTCGGATAATAGCCTCCGTGCCGAATCCAGCGCCCGCGAAAAATCTGCCTCCGTTTCACGAACAATCCATCCACGTCCCCGGGCGGATTCGAGAAGACTTCGATCAGTTCCTCCCGCAGTTCGGGCGTGACGCGGTGGTCCGCATCCAACGCAAACACCCACTCGTTCTGGAACGGCACGTTGCGCAACGCCCAGTAGCGCTGCAGAGTATGGCCTTCGAATTTGTGCTGGTGGATGTGGGCGCCGCACCGGCGCGCGATTTCGAGAGTCGCGTCCGTGCTGAACGAATCCACGATGTGGATGTCGGTACACCACCCGCTGAGGCTCTCGAGGCAGTCCGGCAGATTCAGTTCCTCGTTGCGGGTGAGGATGAAAACGGAAAGCCGGGGCGAGCGCCGCGGTTCGTTCGCCGCCGCTGCGCCGTTTGCCATCACTTGCGAATTCATGTGGAGTCTAGGCAGTCGCCGGAGCGGAGATCGGGCCGGCCGGTAGTTCGGGAGCCGCGTGCGGCGCCTGGTCGATCATCGCCGCCCACGAGGGGGGCAGATTGCGGCTGATTTCAATATTGCCGAAGGGCTTTCCCTTGCGGCTGCCTGCGACTCTGGCCCATGCCGCCATGCGTTTCACGCCCTCGGAAAGACCCACCGTCGCAGAGGCGCCAAGCACCCTCGCGGCTTTTTCGTGACTGGCATACGCCGAGTAAACTTCGTTGCGCGCGGGCAGGTGGCGGATACTCGCTTCGGCCCCGAACTCGCGCGCGATCACCCGGGCCAGTTCATTTACCGTGTACGGCTGATCGGCCCCGATATTGAACACTTCGTTGTACGCGGCCGGGAACTGAACGCTGCGCGCTATGTGCGGCGCGACATCGTCGATGTGGCTGAAGGCGCGCGTCTGTTCGCCATCTCCGAAAATGCTCAGCGGTTTGCCGCTCATGATCTGGTTCATGAAGATGCCGAGCACGTTGCGGTAAGGGTCCCCCAGGTTCTGGTGCTCGCCATACACGTTGTGCGGCCGGAAAATGATGAACGGCAGTCCGAACATTTCATGCGCGGCGGCGAGATCGAGTTCCGCCGCAAACTTGCTCACTCCATATGGATCTTCCGGACGCGGCGCCTGATCCTCCCGCATGGGCGGCTCGCCTTTGCCATAGACCGCGATGGACGAGGTGAAGACGAAGCATTTGGTTCCCCACCGCACAGCTTCGTTGACCAGGTTTACCGTTCCCGTCAGATTCACCGTGTAATTGAAACGCCGGATGAAGTGCGACAGCCCCTCGGCTGCGTACGCAGCCAGATGATAGACGTAGTCGAACCGGTGGCTGGCAAACAGGCGTCCGACCAGCTGGTGGTCAGTGACGGAGCCGGTGACAAGCTCGGCTCCCGCAGGCGCCTGATCCGCGAATCCGCCGGACAGGTCATCAAGCACCACAACCCGGTGCCCGAGAGCAAGGCAGTGTCTTGCGACATGGCTGCCAATAAAGCCGGCGCCGCCCGTAACGAGCGAGCGCGGCTGATCGCTGTGTTGTTCAGTCATCTGGAATTTCCTTCGAAGGCCGAAGATCGAATTTCGTTCAGGCCGGGACGAGCACCGAAGCGTAGGCTTCCGTCAGTTTGCGCATCACCACTTCGGGGGCGAACTGCGCTCGGGCAAGGGCTGCCCCGTTGCGGCCGAGCACGCGCCGCCGGTCGTCATCGGCCAGCAGCCGCGCCATGGCCTGGCG
>DAIDJK010000431.1 GCA_027450225.1 Bryobacterales bacterium
GCGATCGTTTGTCTGGTCGGCGAAAATATCCGGTACACGCCGGGCGTGGCGTCGCGCGTCTTCCATGCGCTCGAAGGCGTCAACGTCCGGATGATTTCGCAGGGCGCGTCGCTGCTGAACCTGAGCGTCGTCGTCGCCGAGCGGGATTTGAAGCGCGCCGTCGAAGCGCTCCATACTGAGTTCTTCACCGATGTCGATCCCGAGGTGTTTGAATAGATGAAAATCGCCATCGTCGGCTACGGCAAAATGGGGCGCATGATCGAGTCGCTCGGCGCGCCCCGCGGCATCGAAGTCGCGCTCAGGCTCGATGAATTCAACAACGCGAACTTCGAGGGGATCACGCCGGCGAACTTTCGCGGCATCGACGCCGCCATCGAGTTTTCCACGCCCGCAACCGTGGTCGGCAACATCGAGCGCATCGCCGCGCTCGGCGTGAATCTCGTTATCGGCGCAACCGGCTGGCAGGGCGAGATGGATCGGGTCCGCGGCATCGTCGATCAGTCGGGCATCGGCGCGGTCTGGAGTCCGAATTTCTCCATCGGCGTGAATGTGTTTTTCCGCGTCGTCGCCGAAACCGCCAGGCTGATGGCGCGCGAGCCCGGGTACGAAGCCTGGGCCTGGGAGATTCACCATTCGGCGAAAAAAGACGCGCCTTCGGGAACGCTGCTCAAACTGGTGGAGGAGATGAAGCGCGCCGGCTACGATCGCGCGGTCGATGTCGGTTCCAATCGCGCGGGCGCAATCCCCGGCACGCACGAGATCGGCTTCGATTCCGCTGCCGATACAATCACATTGCGGCACACCGCGCGCAGCCGCGAAGGGTTCGCTCTGGGCGCAATCCGGGCGGCCGAGTGGGTGCGGGGCAGGAAGGGATTTTTCGATTTCAGTCAGGTGCTATTTGGTTGATGGAGCGTACAGGTCGGCACTCGGCCGGCCGTTGTGCGCGGTTCAAGGTGGAGGTGGTACATGTTCACAGGATGCGGAACGGCTCTGGTAACGCCCTTTCGGGCCAATGGATCGCTCGATGAAACAGCGCTGAGAAAACTGGTCCGGCGCCAGATCGAGCACGGCATCGATTTTCTTGTGCCCTGCGGCACCACGGGCGAAAGCCCCACCCTTACGCGCGACGAGCATCTGCGCGTCGTCGAAATCACCGTAAAGGAAGCGGGCGGCACAACGCCGGTTCTCGCGGGCGCGGGCGGCTACAACACCCATGAAGTGGTCGAACTGGCGCGCGAGTGCGCGCGTCTCGGCGCCAACGGCATCCTTTCGGTCACGCCGTATTACAACAAGCCCACGCAGGAAGGCCTGTACCAGCACTACAAAACCATCGCCTCGGCCGTGCCGCTGCCCATCATTGTTTACAGCGTGCAGGGCCGCACCGGCGTGAACGTCGAACCGGCCACGCTCGAACGCCTGGCCCACATCGACAACATCGCCGGCGTGAAAGAAGCCTCGGGCAATATCGGCCAGATTGCCGACATCTGCCGCCGCGTGCCCGAGCGTTTCATCGTCCTCTCGGGCGACGACGCCGTCACCATTCCGGTCATCTCCCTCGGGGGCCGCGGCATCATCTCGGTCGTCTCGAACCAGATCCCGCATGTGATGACGGAACTGGCGCGCCATGCGAGGCAGGGAGATTTCGCCCGCGCCCGCGAACTGCAAAAGCGCTATTTCGATCTGATGAGCGTGAACTTCGTCGAATCGAATCCCATCCCGGTAAAGTACGGCATGTACCGCATGGGCCTGCTCGAACTGGCTTACCGGCTGCCGATGGTGGAACCCTCACCGGCGAGCAAAGAGAAGATCGATCGCGTGCTCGATGCGCTGAGTCTCACCGCGCAACCCGCGCTCTCCGCCACCGGCGGTCCCGCGGAGGTTCGGTAATTGCAAAACGAGATCGAACAGCTTTTCGATAACAAGCCGGACCAATATACGCCGGAACATTTCGCCCTCTTCACCCGTTTCAAGCAGGCGCTGAACCGCGGCGAAATCCGCTCGGCCGAGCCCGACGATTCTCAGCCCTGCGGCTGGCGGGTGAACGGCTGGGTGAAGAAGGGCATTCTTCTCGGCTTCCGCCTGGGCGGCATCGTGGATATGTCGGTCGATCCGGTGAAGCAGCCGTTTCTCGACAAGTCCACCTACCCGGTGCACCGCTTCACTCCGGCCGATGGCGTTCGCATCGTTCCCGGCGGCTCCAGCGTTCGCGATGGCTGCTACGTGGGCCGCAGCGTCACCTGCATGCCGCCCATGTACATCAACGTTGGCGCGTATGTGGGCGAAGGAACCATGATCGATTCCCACGCGCTCATCGGAAGCTGCGCCCAGATCGGCCGCAATTGCCACATCTCGGCGGCCTCGCAGATCGGCGGTGTGCTGGAGCCGGTTGGCGCGCTGCCGGTCATCGTCGAAGACGAAGTGATGGTGGGCGGCAACTGCGGCGTCTACGAAGGCACGGTGGTGAAGCGCGAAGCCGTGCTCGGAACCGGCACGATTCTCAACCGCTCGACGCCCGTTTACGATCTCGTTCGCGGCACGGTACATCGCGCCGCGGATGGCGCGCCTCTGGTGATTCCCGAAGGCGCCGTGGTCGTCGCCGGTTCGCGAGCCGTCAGTATCGGCCCGGGGCGCGACTGGGGCATCTCGATTTACACGCCTGTCATCGTGAAGTATCGCGACAACAAAACGGGCGCTCGCGTGCAGCTCGAAGATTTGCTTCGGTGAGCGGCGCGAATCGCGAGGAAGTCGAGATCAAACTGCCGGTAGCGGACGCCGCGGCGGCGCTCGATCGCATCCATTCGAGAGGCTTTCACGTCATCGCGGCGCGGTTGTTCGAAGACAATATCGTTCTCGATACGCCCGCGGAAACGTTGCGCAGCGCCGGTTTGCTTCTGCGCCTGCGGCGCGCGGGCGATACCGTCACGTGCACGTTCAAGGGAAAGGAAATCCCCGGTCCGCACAAGCGCCGCGAAGAGCGCGAGTTTCAGGCGAGCAACTTCCACGAAGCGCTCGCCGTATTTCACGGACTGGGCTATGCCCCCTCGTTCCGCTATCAGAAGTACCGGACGGAATTTGCGCGTGAGAACGAACCCGGCCACGTGACGCTGGACGAGACACCCATCGGAACCTTTCTCGAACTGGAAGGCGCGCCCGAGTGGATCGACGGCGCCGCCGAAGAACTCGGATTCCGTAAAAGCGATTACGTTCTGGCCAGCTATGGGCGGCTCTACAAAGACTGGGCCGCGAAGCACCCCGGCGCTCCGGCGGATATGGTGTTTTCTTAGCGAATCTGGATCAGATTCGAATTCTGTTTCGCCGCTTCAGGCGAAGGCAGCGTCTGCTGCGCGCGCCAGAAATCCATGTAGGACGTGTAGTGGACGCAGGCGACCGTGCACATGGGCGAGCATCCTTTATGAGTAATGAACTCGCGGCGGATGTCTTCCACGGTGTAATCGTAAAGCGGCTTGGCCGGGTAGCCGCGCTGCTGAGAGCAATAGTGCACCAGGCCGTCTTCGCAGACATATAAATACCGGGCGCCTGCTCGGCACTTCCACTTGTTTTCGCGGCCGTGCGCAATGTTGTCCTGGAAGTAATTCATGCGCGCGTAATTCTTCTTGCCCATATCGCGCACCTGAAGATAAACCGCCTGCTCCTGGTCCGAAAGCGGACGGAGCTGGCCGTCGTGATCGTGGATGATGCCGACCGTGGACGAAAAACCAAGCTCCACCGCGCGCTTCGCCACCGCCACCGCGTCCTGCGGCCGATGGATGCCGCCGCCAACCACGGAATTGATGTTCACGTGAAAGATGGCGTGCTCGGCGAGCAGTTCAAGCCGGTGATCGAGCGTCTTCAGGCTTTTCTTCGAGACGTCATCCGGGTTAACGTTGTCGATCGAGATCTGCATGTGCTCGAGCCCGGCGTCGTTCAGCCGTTTGATGCGGGCGGCGTTGAGCAGAAACCCGTTCGTAATCATGCCCGTGAGCGCGCCCCGCTTGCGGATATGCGCGATCAGATCGTCGAGATCCGGGTGGAGCAGCGGTTCGCCGCCGCTGAACGAAATGATGCTGGTGCCGAGATCGGCCAGATGGTCGATGCGGCGGATCATCTCGTCCGTGGGTACGGGCTTCGAAACGTCGTCGTATTCGTTGCAGTAGGCGCAGGCCAGGTTGCAGCGCCGGATGGGAATGATGTGGGCCAGGACGGGGTGGTCGGTCGAACGCAGACCGTCCGCGATCATCCTCCATTCCCGGACTTTCCTTTGCGCGGCAACCAGACTTCTCCGAACGCGGGTGCTGAATGTCGGCATCGTAGGAGAAAGCACTATTACAGCACACCGCGACGCATATCCCGCAAACGCGTAAAGCCAAAAAGAGCGGCTACTTACGCCGAGTCGCGATGCGCCGCATCCAGCGTGAAAGCCGGACTGCAAATCGCGATGTACTCTGCTCCCTCGGGCTCGGGCGTACTGTACCGGACCCATTCGCCTTTGTGCGCAATCACGGCCTGCCCGGCGCGCACGTCAAACGCGCCGCCCTGAAATTCCACGCGAAGCATGCCTTTCAGCACCAGCGTGTATTCGTCGAAGTCGGGCGTCTGGCCGGGCTCGGTCCAGCCGGACGGGCTGCGCATGTGGGCCACGCTCAAACCCTGTGTTTCCGAGTTGACGCGGCCGATGTATTCATCGATGAGCTTGGGCTTCGTGCCCGCGGCCGCGACGCGCGCGGGCTTTTCGATTAGGGTCGGGGAAGAAGAAACTTCCGGGGCGGTGTTCGGCATCCAATGACTTTTGGGCGCGGTGCGCGCCTGAACCTGAATTTACGAGCGCTAAGAAACGGACAAACAGCTGGTCCTTCTTTGGAGCATGATACTTGATCCGGCGGCAAAATAATGCCTAAAATGACTTTTTCGTCCGGGACAGACGTCTTTCCGGGCAATACGGACGCGCACGGACGCCTCTCGTCCGTCACGACTGCAAACATGATGATCGCGAGAGACGATTTCGATCCACTGGCTCCGCAGCGCGAAGCGGCCTTCTTCTATGGTCTTTTCCTGCGCGGGCACTCGCTCGAGACGCTGCGGCAGGATATCGACGTGCCGCGCGTGGTGGCGGAGAAGTGGCTGAAGCTGAAAGAGTTTCAGGGCGGTTTCCGGTCCGATCTCGATCGGGTTTATCAGTACCGCAAGCAGGTACTCGCGATCTTTGAAGGTCTGGTCTCGAACGATCACGCCCGCATGGCTGTCCAGTAGTTTCCCTTTACTTCCCGCATCGCCCCCATATCGCCCCTCGTGATAGAGAGCGAGCACTGATACTCTGTTTACGTGCCGAGGATGCGAACCCCAAAGACGGCAGCGCTGTTGTTTCTGGCGGCCCTTGCCGTTGCCGGACAGCAGCCCGGCGGCGTATTTACGGCGGAACAGTCGGCGGCGGGGCGGGTGGCGTATGAAAAGACGTGCGGCCGCTGCCACACTCTCACCCTGATGGGGCGGCAGGGCAATCCGGATGAGCGCCCGCCCGTCAGTTCGCTCTCCGAGGCGGATCAGAAATTCCTCGCCCAGTTTGGAGGCGGCCGCGTGCCGCCGCTCGCCGGCAAGGTCTTCCTCGAGCGCTGGGGTTCGAAGACTGCCGCGCAACTGGTGGCGCGCTTTCAGGAAGCCAGATTCTCATTTGCCGAGGCCGGGCTGAAGGATGACGAGGACATCGTGCGAATCACCGCTTACGTCCTCGAGGTGAACGGGGCACGGCCCGGCAGCCAGGCGCTCACGCGGGGCTCCGCTTTCGTGGTCAACTCCGCTGTCCATCAGGCCGGTGAAGGATCGCGCTGATACACTCGGGTTTTCATGCCTCAGCGGGTTTCGATATTCGTGACCTGCATCGTCGATCAGTTATTTCCCAATGCCGGAATGGCGATGGCGACGGTGCTGGAGAGACTTGGGTTTTCCATCGATTTTCCGGAAGCGCAGACGTGCTGCGGGCAGCCTGCGTTCAATTCCGGATACCGGGATGAGGCGCGAACCGTCGCCTCGCATACGCTGAAAGTTCTCGAAGGCGCGGATTACGTTGTGGTGCCTTCGGGTTCCTGTACGTCGATGATGTCGCATCATTATGAAGAGCTGTTCGCGCCGGGTGACGCGCGGCATCACGCGGCGGAGCGCCTTTCGCCGAAGATTTACGAGTTTTCCCGGTTTCTGACGGAAGTGGCGCAGGTGGAAGACGTGGGCGCCCGGCTCGAAACCGTTGCCACTTATCATGATTCCTGCCATGCGCTGCGCGAATTGAAGATCAAAGAAGCGCCGCGGCGGCTGCTGGCGAATGTGAAAGGGCTCGATCTGCGCGAAATGGATGCGGCGGAAGAGTGCTGCGGCTTCGGCGGAACGTTTTCCGTAAAATTCCCCGGAGTTTCGGGAGGCATGGCGCGGACGAAGATCGATTCGATTCTGCGCACCGGCGCATCCACCGTGATCTCCATCGATTCCAGCTGCCTGATGCAACTGCAGGGCGCGATCAGCCGCGCCGGCCTGCCGATCCGCACCATGCATCTGGCTGAAGTGCTGGCGAGCCGATAATGTCCGCAGGCTTTTAATGTCAACCACCTTCGACAGAAAAATCGACGCGACGCTGAGCGATCCGCGGCTGCAGAACGCGATCTATAAAGCCACCGGGCGGCTGATGAGCCACCGCAAGATCGCCGTCGATTCGGACGTGCTGCCGGAATTCGAGGAGCTTCGCACCCAGGCCAACGCGGTGAAGCGCCACACCATCGAGAACCTCGACTGGTACCTCGAACAGTTCGAGCGCAACGTGCTGGCGCATGGCGGCCACGTGCACTGGGCCCGTACGGGCACGGATGTGGCGGACGTGATTCTCGGTCTCGCGAAATCGCGCAACGCCAGCCTCATCGTGAAGTCGAAGTCGATGACCACCGAGGAGATCGACCTCAACGAGCGGCTCGAGCATCACGGGCTCGAAAGCGTGGAGACGGACCTCGGCGAGTACATCATCCAGTTGAAGCATGAACGCCCGTATCACATCGTGGCGCCCGCGCTGCACCTGACGCGCTACGACGTGGCGAACGTTTTCGAGAAGAAGCTCGGCGTGGAGAACGAGACCGAGATCGAAAACCAAACGATGATCGCGCGCCGCGTGTTGCGCGATAAATTTCTGCGGGCGGATATCGGCATCAGCGGGGCGAACTTTCTGATTGCGGATTCGGGCGCGGTGGCGCTCGTCGAGAACGAGGGCAACGCGCGGCTGACCACGTCCGCGCCGAAGGTTCATATCGCCGTCGCGGGAATTGAAAAATTGATTCCGCGCGCACAGGATCTGGCGACGTTCCTGAAGCTGCTGGGGCGGAGCGGCACAGGGCAGCCGCTGACGGTGTACACATCGTTTCTCTCCGGACCGCGGCGCGAGGATGAGGTTGACGGGCCGGAAGAGTTTCACGTGATCCTGCTCGATTCCGGGCGCACGAAGCTGCTGGCCGATCCCGACAAGCGGCAGTCGCTTTATTGCATCCGTTGCGGGGCCTGTCTGAACCATTGCCCGGTTTACCGGAAAATCGGCGGGCACAGCTTTCCGTGGGTGTATTCGGGGCCCATCGGGGCCATCATCACGCCGCAGTTTCATGGCGTGGAAAGCGAGCCGGGTCTGCCGTTCGCGTCGAGTTTGTGCGGCGCATGCGCGGAAGTTTGCCCGGTGAAGATCGACATTCCGAAGATTCTGCTGGAACTGCGGGCGGACGTGAAGGCTTCCGAGAAGCGCCACGCCGTGAATGAAGCCGAGCGCGCCGTGTTCCGCACCTTTGCTTATGTGGCGTCGCGGCCGAAGCTCTGGCAGCGCGCGACGAAGCTGGCCGCGCGATTAGGACCCCGTGGGCAGGGGTATTTGAAAAAGGTTCCGGGCTTCATGAACGTGGGGCCGGTGCGCGCCTGGCTGAGCCAGCGGGACCTTCCTGCTCCGGCGGAGAAAAGCTTTCGCGAGATGTGGAAGGAGCGCGGACGGTGACGGCGCGCGAGGCGATTTTACGGGACGTCCGCAGGAACCTGGGCCGCGCGGAAGGCGCAACTCCGCCGCCGCCGCCGGAGCCGCGCATTCGCATTCCCGAAGTTTCCCGCGAAGACCGGATTGCGCGGATGCTGGAACGCGTTTCGGCGCTGGCCGGGAAGACGCTGCATGCGCGGTCGGCCGGTGACGCCGTGGAGTACGTCGCCGCGCGGACGGCCGGACAAACGGCGGTGGCGTCGAACGCGCCGTTTCTGCGTCAGATCGGCGTGACGGAGCTGCCGGGAGTGCAATCGGGATTCACCGATGAACGGAATCTGCGCGAGGCCTGCGCCAGCGCGGAGATCGGGATCACGAGCGCGGACTATGCGCTGGCGGATACCGGCACGCTGGTGATGATGGCGAGCCCGGCGGAAGCGCGGCTGGTATCGCTGCTGCCGCCCGTGCATATGGCGATCGTGCCTGCCGAAAGGATTCTCACGGGCCTCGATGAACTGTTCTCGCTGCACCCGCTGCCGGCCAGCGAAACGAGTTCGATGGTGCTGATCACCGGACCGAGCCGGACCGCGGATATCGAGCAGATTCTGGTGCGCGGAGTCCACGGGCCGGGCGAGATTCATGTTGTGGTAGTGGACTAACCGGGGCCGCTGCGGGCGCCAGCGCCTTTTTGCCGCGCAATATAAAGAAGACTCCCGAAATGACGAGCGCCGCGCCTGCGAACTGCACGGGCAGCAGCCGCTCGCCCGCGATCACCGCGCCGATCACCACCGCGATCAGCGGGTTGATATACGAACAACTGGCCACGCGCGTCGCCGGCTCCCGGTTCATCAGATAGAGAAACGCCGTGAACGCGGCGATCGACGCGCAGGCGATCAGGTACGCCATATCGAGCGTCAGCCGCCACGTCCAGTGCGCGGCAAGCGAGCCGATCCCGCCGAACTCGCCGGCAGCCGCGGCAAACGCGAGCAGCATCATGCCGCCGAAGCCCATCTCGATGGCGGCGCTTTCCATGGGCGACTTCGGGATATCCACTTTCCGGCTCCAGATAGTGCCGCCGGACCAGCACAGCGCGCCCAGCAGCAGCACGAGCGAGGCGCGGTCGAGACTGCCGCCGGCCGAACCGGGCAGTACCACCAGGCTTGTCCCGGCCATGCCGCACACGATGCCGGCAATGGCGATCGGGGCCGGCCGAATGGCGCGCAGGATCAGCCATTCGCCGAGGAAGATCCACATGGGGATGGTGGCCGCGATGATCGCCGCGTAGCCGGAAGCGACGCGCTGCTCGGCCCAGAAGAGGCAGGCGTAGTTGATGGAAAAGCGCAGCAGGCCGAGAATCGCGCTCCAGCGGAATTGCGTTCGCGTGGGCCGCGGCGAGCCGCGCAGACGCGACCACAGGTAAGGGCGAACCCCGCGACGGTGAAGCGGAATCCCGCGGCAAGAAATGGCGGCGCGACGGCGACGATTTCGCGAATCGCGAGGT
>DAIDJK010000432.1 GCA_027450225.1 Bryobacterales bacterium
AGACCGAGATTAAGTGGGAAGAGGAGGACTTGCTAAATCTGTTCTGTCGGCGCGTGCGAGACTCTTCAGGGTTTCTGGCGTCTGCGGAGCTAACCGCTTTGACAGATGCCGCTCTCTTCGAGCGAATATTCCCACCGCAAGTCGATCAGGGGGCCCGCAAGCCGACCACCTGGGCATGGATGATGGCCCGGATCCGTGACGGTAACGGAATAAAGCCGCCACGCAACCTCATTGATCTAATAGCAAAAGCTAAGGAGGCCCAAGCACGGAGCGAGGATCGAAACCCTCGTGTTTACGAACAAACTATTCCAATCATCGAGGCAGATTCCGCTCGTCGAGCCCTCCGGGTATTGAGCGAGCAGCGCGTGCAGGATACTCTGCTAGCGGAGGCGGCCGATTTATCGCCGCTCATCGAACGCTTTCGCGACGGCAAGGCGGAACACAACGCCAGCTCTTTGGCGGCCCTTCTCAACGTTCAGGAAAGCAATGTTCGCGCGACCATCAAGCCGCTTGTCGAGATGGGGTTTCTGGAAGAAACCGGGAGTTCTTACAAGGTGCCAATGCTCTACCGTGATGGTTTAGCTATAACACAAGGGAAAGCGTTCACCGCGGAATGCACGACAGAAGATCAAGTCCAGCAGTAAAGGCGTCTGACTTTGCCGTGTGATCACGGCGGGCTTATCTCTTCGGCGGAAGCTGCCAGCGCACCTGTGAAACGACCTTACCGGATGTTGAGATTGCCGGCATTCTGAGCGGGTGACGCGCTGTCCGGAAGTTCGGCGGGCTCCAAGTCCTCTTCTGGGCGACTACTCCCGCCAAACGCGCTTGTGGCCGGTCAACTCCCGCATCCTCGACCACACGAATCTGAGCCGGCCCGGTCCTGATCACCGGCTTGCGCGCGGTCATCCGGGAGTTTCGCTTCAATCACGCTCCTCCGCGTTCCGAGCGCCGCGCGCAGGTTCGCCGCTGTCGAGGGGGCGTTCCGGCGCGGTCGAGGGGGGAAAGATAAACTCGGGAACAAAGACACATTCGAATCGAACATGCCAACGAACAAGTACAGCTCCGTTATCACGCAGCGCAAGTCACAGGGCGCGTCCCAGGCGATGCTCTATGCCACCGGATTGAAGCCGGAAGACATGGACAAGCCGCAGGTGGGGATTGCCAGCGTCTGGTATGAGGGGAATCCGTGCAACATGCACCTGCTGGACCTGGCCGCCAAAGCGAAGCAGGGCGTCGAGGCCGCCGGGATGATCGGGTTCCGGTTCAATACCGTCGGCGTCAGCGACGGGATTTCGATGGGTACCGACGGCATGAGCTTTTCGCTGCAGTCGCGGGACCTGATCGCGGACTCGATCGAAACCGTGATGGGCGGCCAGTGGTATGACGCGAACATCTCGATTCCGGGATGCGACAAGAACATGCCCGGCTGCCTGATCGCAATGGCCCGCCTGAACCGGCCGGCTCTGATGATCTACGGCGGAACGATTCGCGCCGGCCATTACGAAGGCAAGACCCTGGACGTGGTCTCGGCCTTTCAGAGCTATGGCGAATTCGTGGCCGGGCACATCAACGAACGGGAACGCGCGGCGATCGTGCGGCATTCGTGTCCGGGGGCGGGCGCGTGCGGCGGGATGTACACGGCGAACACGATGGCGTCGGCCATCGAGGCGCTCGGGATGTCCCTGCCCTACGGCGCCTCGACGCCGGCGGAAGACCCGCTGAAGCTGGACGAATGCGTGCGCGCGGGCGCGGCGATCCGGACGCTGCTCGAACGCGATCTGAAACCGCGCGACATCATGACGCGGGAAGCGTTCGAGAACGCGATGGTGCTGGTGGTGGCGCTGGGCGGGTCGACCAACGCGGTGCTGCATCTGATCGCGATGGCGGATGCGGCGGATGTGAAGCTGACCATCGACGATTTTCAGCGGGTGAGCAACCGTGTGCCGCTGCTTTCCGACTTCAAGCCGAGCGGCAAATACGTGATGGAAGACCTGCAGGGCGTGGGCGGGCTGCCGGCGGTGATGAAGATGCTGCTCGAGGCCGGACTGCTGAACGGCGACTGCATGACGGTGACGGGGAAAACGATGCGCGAGAATCTGCGCGATCTGCCGGGGTTGAAAGAAGGCCAGGACATCGTGCGGCCGCTCTCGAATCCGCTGAAGCCGACCGGGCACCTGCAGATCCTGCGGGGGAACCTGGCGCCGGGCGGCGGAGTGGCGAAGATCACGGGCAAGGAGGGACTGCGGTTCTCCGGACCGGCGAAGGTATTCGATTCCGAAGAAGACATGCTGCACGCGCTCGAGCAGAATCGCATCGGGAAGGGCGACGTGATCGTGATCCGGTACGAAGGGCCGAAGGGCGGACCGGGGATGCCGGAGATGCTGACGCCGACTTCGGCGATTATGGGCGCGGGGCTGGGCAAGGACGTGGCGCTGCTGACCGACGGGCGGTTCTCCGGCGGTTCGCACGGATTTCTGGTGGGCCACATTACGCCCGAGGCGCAGGAAGGCGGGCCGATCGCGCTGGTGCGGGATGGAGACCGGATCACGATCGACGCGAGTTCGAACGAGATTTCGGCGGACCTGAGCGAGGCGGAATTCGCGAAACGCAAGGCAGGCTGGACGGCGCCTCCGCTGAAGGCCACGCGCGGCACGCTGGCGAAATACGTGCGGCTGGTGCGGACGGCGAGCGAAGGCTGCGTGACGGACCACTAAGAGACTGCCCCGGCGATACAACCGCCATTTGCAGCCTGAAGAACGGAGACGTGACGATGGGGCCGGTGCTTAAGGGCGTGGCTTACGGAAGCGCCGGTCTGGTTTCACTGACGGCGGGTGGAGTTTGGGCCGCCATCAGAGCGCCGGGGAACGAATCGCGCAGTCTGGCGCAGCACGTTGCGGCGGGGACAGTGTTTGCAGGCCTGGTGGTGGACGTGTTCCGCCGCCTGCTCACGACGAACGTTCAAGCGGTCTGGCTGGTGAGCGGGCTGGTTACGGGCCTGGGGGCGATGATGCTCATCCGGGTGATTGGAGAGGGCGCGAGCGCTTCGACGCTGGGCTGGACCATCGTCGCCGATGCGATCACGGACGGGCTGTTGATGGGGCTGACGGGCGCGAGCGGAAGCCGTACCTCGCTTCTGTTCGTGATCGGGCTCGCACCGGAGATGCTGCTGCTGGGGGCGATGGTGGCGGAAGAATTCGCAGCCGGCGGAAGCGCGTTGCGGAAGGTCGCAATTCCGGGCGCGATCGGATTCGCGGTGGTGGCAGGAGGAGCGCTCGGCGGATGGGCCCGGTCCGGGCCGCAGTGGCTTGCGACCGGCATCGAGGCGTTCGGCGCGGTGGCGATTTCCTATCTGGTGATGGAGGAGTTGCTTCGGGAGGCGCACCGGGAAGGCGACAGTCCGCTGCGCGCAGCGGCGTTTTTCTTCGGATTCATCCCGCTGTTCGCCGCGGGCGTTTTGCTCGGTTGAGCCTTACGTCCCCGATTCGGGCCCGTGCGCTTCGATGCGGATCATCTCGACATCGGAAATGGCGATCATGCCGGTGTCGAGCATCTGCGCGAGTTCGGGCATGAGGCGCCCGACGTTCTCCGCGGTATCGACGATGGTGGCGACCATCGGCTGATCGTGCCCGAGAAGGCGGCGCGTGTGCATCCCGGCGGATTCGCCGTAGCCTTCGACGGCTCGAAAGACGGTGATGCCCGCGATGCCGAGGCGCCGGCACGCATCGGCGACCGCTTCATACAGGGGCGCGCCGTTGAAGCGATCGTGCTCGGAAAAATGCAGTCGCAGGAGCTTAGCGGGCTGTCGGGGAAGCATTGGTATCGGAGTCTTCTTCCGTTGTATCCGGCGGCAGCGCGTGGACGAAGCGGTGGCTTTCCACGTCGGAGATGACGATGAGGCCGTCCTGCATCATGGGGGCGACGGCGTCGAGGATTTCGTCGAGACGCGAGGGTTGCTCGATGACGGAAATCATGATGGGGCAATCGCGGGAGATGAGAAAACCTTCCCGATGCTTGTGGCGCTTGGCGCCATAGCCGAACATGCCGCGGTAGACGGTGGCGCCGGCGACTTCCATCATCAGCAGGCGTTTGACGATGGCATCGTAGAGAGGCTCGCCGCCGTGCTTGTCGGCTTCCCCGAGATAGATGCGGATGAGCTTCGCCGGAGCGCTGATCTCGCGATGCGGAGTGCGCGCGGGCGGCTTCCTGCCTTTCACGGCGGCCTTGACGATCCTGGTGTCCTGCACTTCGATGACGCCGTCTTCCACCATGTCGTAGAGCGAAGGCAGGATTTCATGCACGCGCTCGGCGGAATCGATGAACTCGATGCGAATGGGCATGTGCTCCATGCGCTCTTCCTGGTCCATGGAGTGAAGCGCCTGATGAGCCCCGAAACCGGCGACGGGACGAAGCACGGTGGCGCCGGCGACGCTCCTGCTTCGAAGAAAATGGAGAAGGGCGCTCCAGAGGGAATCCATGTGGTGGCGCGTGTCTTCGTTGACGTAAATGGTGACCTTCTTTGCCGGGCCGCGTGACAGCATGATGGGCCACTCCTTTCGAGCGCGCCGCCGGAGAAACGAGACGGGGCGCGGCGGGCTTTTGTCCGTTCAGCCCCCGTTCAGTCCAACGCCCGTGATTGTAACGCCGGACCGGGAAGGGACCGGGAGCCGCGCGTGCGCCACGAACGCTGACGGCGATTCGCGGTATGACATGATTTCTTCGATCGGCGCGCTCGCGTCTGAACCGTAAGGAGCTTTCCGCTGCTGGCGAATTACATGATGGTGATGCTGGGCGCAGCCGCCGGGGGCGCTTCGCGATTCTACGTCGGGAACGTGATCAACGCGCACTTCAGCGGAAGGTTCCCGCTCGCCACATTCGTCATCAACGTGACGGGCAGCTTTCTGATCGGGCTGCTGATGACGCTGCTGACGGAGCGGTTTGCGCCGCATCCTTACTGGCGTTTCCTGCTGGTGGTGGGATTTCTGGGCGGCTACACGACATTTTCGAGCTTTGAATGGGAGATGCTGTTCGCGGCGAAGAACGGCTCGGGATGGATCGCCGCGGCGTACGCGGTATCGAGCGTGATCGCGGGATTCCTGGCGGTGTGGGCGGGCGCGCTGGTCGGCCGGCGCTGAGGCAGTTTCGCGCCGGAACGCCATGTTGACAAGGGTCCGGCGCATCGGCTAGCCTGTGGATTCACCCAAAAAGCAAGGCGATGGGGTTCCGCCATAACCGCCTCCTGGCCGTGTGCGCCGGGAAGCTGATGACTCCTGGAATTCAACAGGAGAGCCTTGCTTATTCGCCCGCCGTCTGTTCCCAAGCCCTCGATTCGCGCCCTGGCGCGAAGGTTTCAGCTGGATCATCTGGTGGCGCTGCCGGAGATGGTGCGCTGGATACCGATCGCATTCGTGGTCGGCATTCTTTCCGGAACCGCGTCCGCCGTGCTGCTGTTTTCGCTCGAACTGGCCACGCGCGTTCGTGAATCTCACCTGTGGCTGATTGCCCTTCTGCCGGTTTCGGGGTTCTTCATCGGCTGGCTCTATCACCGCTTCGGGCGGTCTGTGG
>DAIDJK010000433.1 GCA_027450225.1 Bryobacterales bacterium
GGCGTACGCGCTCAACCGTCTCTCCGCTTCCGAAGAAGACGTACTCGAAGCGCACCTTCTCCTCTGTGAACTCTGCCGCAAGGCCCTCGACCGGCAGCTGATTATGGTCTCCGGCATGCGCGAGGCCCTGCTTGAACCCGCGCCCGAACGAGATCTGTTCGCCTGGATCAGGCCGGTATTCGCCCCCCTTGCCACGCCGGGATTTGCCTTGGCCGGCGCTGTGGCGGCGCTCGTTCTTGCCCTGGGCCTTTTTTTCGGCCTGTCCGATCACACTCACTATGCGCCCGTCGCGGCGATCCAGCTCATGGCCATTCGCGGCGAGACTCCGGCAATCCAGCCCGCGCGCGAAATTCATCTCACGCTCGACGCCTTCCCGGCTTCCGGCGGCCCTTTCAAGGCTGAAATCGCGAACGCCAGCGGCCAGCAGGTCTGGTCCGGCGCCATCTCCTCGCCTTCGCTCGATGTACGCGATAAGTTCGGCCCCGGCGCCTATTTCGTCCGGCTCTATGGCGCGACCGGATCGCTGCTTCACGAATATGCGTTCCGCGTCGAAGCGCGGAAATAGATCGACTGCTTTTACTTCGTCTGCCGCGGCACGAACCGTACGGAGCTTTTCGCTTCCACCTTCCCGAATTGCATCGGAAAGCTCGTGCCGTTGTAGTAAGCGTCGAACTGGTCCTTGTAGTGGCTCGACGCCCAGTGACCCGATTCCCCGGTCACCAGATCCCAGAGCGATGCGTCCCAATCGCCGGTTGAAGTATCCATCCGTTCGGAAGGCCCGAGGGTAGGAGTCGTCTGCTTCACGCTCACCGGCCCGCCGCTCATGGGCGCCGGACCGATGTTGAAATAATCTCCAATCAGCGGCAGATGCGATCCGACCGGGCTCACGATGCGCAGAAACCGGTACTTTCCCCACTTCCACCGCTTCGGATCCGTTCCCTGCATGCGCGCCCCTTCTTCCATCGCGTCGGCGAACGCCTGCAGCAGCATCTGATCGTAATCGGTGAACCAGTAGCGAGGCTGTTCCGTCAGCAAACGCTGGATCAGCGCTGAAGACAGCTGATAGCTGTAAAGATTCCCGCTTCCGGGCGCGGCTCTTTCCGCCACGGCTTTGCGGATATAGTTCGATGTCAGCTCCGTGATCAGCGGCTGGGGCAGTTCCTTGTCCATTTGCCCGTTCCAGGTCTTCAGCAGATCGTCGGCGTCGCTCAATTGCCTGTTCACGCCATACCGGCTGCTGTAGGCCTTCACGATTCGCTTCGCCAGAAACTCGTGATAGGCGCTGTACACGTCCTTTTCGACGCGCAGGCTGTCCTCCGGCCGCAGTTTGTTCCCGCTCTTCGACAGCATGTCGAAGATCTGCCGGGAGCGGTAATGCGATGCGAAATTGCCGCTCACGTGGTAGGGATAATCCACCGGAAACGGGTTCTGGTTGGCGGTTACGGCGAACCCGTTGGGCGGATTGAACGCCTGCGGCAACTGGTCGAACGGGATGTATCCGTCCCACTCGAAATTGCCTGAAGCGCCATCCACCGGCACATCGCCATACCAGGTCCGCCGGACCGGCAGCTTCCCGGTTGCGTGATAGCCGATGTTTCCGTCTGCGTCGGCATAGACGAAATTCTGCCCCGGACCTCCGAATCTGGAAAGCACGCTCGTGAACTCCTGCCAGTTGCGCGCGCGATCGAGATCGAGAAACATGAAATCGAAAACTCCCGGCTGATCCGCGGACCATTTCAGCGCCATCTGCCGGCGGGCGGCGTTGGGCGCCGCCGGCATGGCCGGTCCGCCGCCGTTCACGGTCTGGTCGACGGCCTCGTTGACCGCCTCATTGACGACGATCGGGCCGTGCCGCGTTACCCACGAGAAAATCTCACGCGGCTGGCCCCCCTTCACCGGGATGATTTCCCGTTCGCCGCGCGCCTGCTCCACGTGCCCCTGGAACTCGTACTGGCCCGTGCGCATGTTGATCTTTTCGATGTAGAGATCCTGCACATCGAAGCCCAGGTTCGTGACTCCCCAGGCGATCCGATCGTTGTGCCCGGTGATGATTCCCGGCACTCCCGGGAGCGCGAAACCCTCCACGTTCAGGCCGGGCGCAGTCAGGTGCGCCTGGTACCAGATGCCCGGAATGCTGAACTCCAGATGCATGTCGTTGGAGAGCATAGGCTTCGCGTTCCACGTATGCGCGCCCGATATGGCCCACGCGTTCGAGCCCGGTTTCACATCGCCGCCCGGCATGAATTCCGCCCCGTCGCGGAATCCGAACAGGTAATTCACTTTCGCCGGTTCGCCGGTCCGCAGCATCTGTTCTTTGGTCAGCTTCGCCCGCCAGTCGCTGGTCAGGATGCGGAACATGTGCAGCCCGATCAGAATCGAATCCACGCCCGTCCACGCCCGCGGATCGTACCCCAGCGCTTCGAACTCGAAACCGTACCGGCCCTGATGCGATTCGATGTAAGCATTCACGCCGCGCGCATAAGCCGCCATCTCCGCGCGCTCGGCCGGGCTCAACTGCGTATAGATCTGTTCGGCGATCCGCCGCAGCCGCAGCCGCCGGGATTCGGTGTCGGAATCGAGCGCAACCTGTCCCACCACCTCCGCCAGATTCCCCGCCGAGAGCCGGCGCAGCGCGTCCATCTGGAACATGCGGTCCGCCGCCGTCACGTACCCCTGCGCGAAAAGCGCGTCGTCGAGCGTCTTCGCGCGGATGTGCGGCACGCCGAGCGCGTCGCGTACTACCTCCACCGGTTGTGACACGAGCGTGGCTATACTGCCCGACGTTTGCGGCAGCGGGCGCCAGAAGAACCAGTAGTAGGCAACGCCCGCCGCAACAATCGCGATCGCGATCAGAACATTCACGGCAAACAGCAGGCGTCGCACTTCAGCGATTGTAAACCGCGCAATTCTTTACACTTGTTATCGAGCATGACCGGTTCCGCCTACATTGCGCGGCTGTTGCTTCTCGGCGTGATTCTGGCCGTGAACGCATTTTTCGCCGCCTCGGAAGTTGCGCTTCTGTCGGTTCGCGATTCGCGGCTCCGCCATCTCGCCGAAGAAGGCCAGACCGGCGCCCGCATCGCGTTGCAACTGCTCGCGCAGCCGGGCAAGCTGCTTTCGGTGACGCAGATCGGCGTCACGCTCGCCAGTCTGGGGCTCGGCTGGGCTGGCGAGGACACGCTGTTCGCCGTTTTCACGGCCGCCTTTCACCCGCTGCTCACGCCCGCCACCTCCGCCATCCTGCGCGCGGTCTGTTTCATCCTGGCGTTTGTGGTGATGACTTACTGCCACGTCGTGATCGGCGAAGTGGTGCCGAAAAACGTCGCCATCGACAAGGCGGATCGTCTGGCGGTGATCGTGGCTCCCGTTCTGATGGTGTTTTCGCGCGCCAGTTCCGCCTTCGTGGGAATTATCGAGGGTTCGGCGACCGCCATCACGCGGATGCTCGGCGTCAAAGGATCGCATCATCGAGGCGGCCACTCCGCCGAAGAACTCAAGCTCATCGTCAGTTCCAGCCGTTTCGCAGGACAGCTTCCCGAGGCGCAGGAAGACATGATTCACGCCGTTCTGGATCTGGAAGATCTCGCGGTCCGCGAGGTCATGAAGCCCCGCAACGACATCGTCTCCGTGCCTGCTTCCGCCAGCCTCGATCAGGTTCTCGAAACCATGGTCACCAGCCAGCATTCGCGTCTTCCGGTGTGGGAAGAAGCGCCCGAACACATCGTCGGCGTGGTCTTCTTCAAGGACATGCTGCGCATCTGGCGCGAGCGCCGGGCCACGGTCCGCTCCGGCCGTCCGGGGGGTCTGTTCGATGTTCGGCGCGTCATGCGGAAGCCGGTTTTCGTGCCCGAGACGAAGCCTTTGCTCCAGATGCTCACCGAATTCCGGCAGCGGCGCTCACACATGGCGCTGGTAGTGGACGAGTTCGGTACGGTAACCGGCCTGCTCACGGTGGAAGACGTTCTTGAGCAGATCGTGGGCGAGATCGAGGACGAGTACGACGAAGCACCTCCTGTCTTCCCGCCCGAAGCCGACCGTATGGAAATAGACGGAGCCACCAACGTTCGCGACTTTGCTACGCTCTACGGGCTCGAGTTGCCCGCGGAAGGTGGTTTTGAAACAATCGCCGGATACATGCTCTATCAGTTGGGTCATATCCCCAGGGAGGGAGAATCCGTGCGCTTCGACGGCCGCCGCTTCACAGTCGCCGCGATGGACCGCCATCGCATCTCGAAGGTTCTGGTGGAACGCATACCGGAACCATCTCCTGCGGAGCAGGACACTTAGGTGCTGGGCATCGACCCGAAAGCGGCCCGATATACGTGGACCGCAGCCGCCGTCCTGCTGGCGATGGGCCTGGTGTACGTCATCCGGGAGACGATTGTCGTCTTCGTCATCGCCCTGCTCTTCGCCTATCTGCTTTACCCTCTGGTGGACGTGATCGATCGCCGCCTTTCGGTCCGCACCAGGACGCCCGCGCTTGCGCTCGCTTACATCATCGTTTTAGGCGTGCTCGCGCTTTTCGTCGCCTTCATCGGCAGCCAGGTGATTACGCAGGCCCACGTCCTTTCCCAGCATCCGCCGGACCCGGAAGCCTTCATCGACAACATTGCAGCGCACCATCCACAGTTCAAGCCCGCGCTCGACGCCGTGAAAGGCGATTTGCGCAACCGCGCGCGCAGCCTGATGTCGAGCGCGCCGCAGATCGGCGTGCGGGTGCTCTCCGAGTCGCGAAATCTCATCTATCTGGTGATCGTCCCCATCCTGGCGTTCTTCATTCTTAAAGATGGGCGCAGAATTCGCGACGCTTTTCTGAATCTGGTGGGGGACCACACCGAAGCCGCGAATGAAGCCCTCCAGGACATTCACACGATGCTGCTGCAGTACATGCGCGCGCTACTGTACCTCTGTCTGGCCACGCTGGTTTCGTTCATGATTTTTCTGAACGTCATGGGCGTACCCTATGCCGCGCTGCTTGCAAGTATCGCCTTCCCGCTGGAATTCATTCCCCTTGTGGGACCCATGATCGCCGCGATCACCATCATCGCCGTGAGCGCGTTCAGCGGATACTCGCATGTGCTTTGGGTGGTGATCTTCCTTGCCCTCTACCGCACTTTCCAGGACTACCTTCTTTCGCCGCATCTGATGAGCCGGGGCGTTGAACTGCATCCGCTGCTCGTCATCTTCGGCGTCTTCGCGGGCGGCGAGATCGGCGGCGTCGTCGGCATCTTTCTCAGCGTTCCGGTGCTGGCTCTCATCCGGCTCATGTACCATCGATTCGCGCGCCGGCGCCGCATCGCGCCCGCCGCCGCCCTGACCAAGTGAAAACCGGCGCTCTTCTTCTCCTGGCCTGCGCAGCGGCGTCCGCGCATGTCATCAGCATGTCCACCGGGTACGCCACTGTGCGCGGCCGGAGTGTCGAGTACATCTTCCGCATGCCGGATTACGAGATGGCGCACGTGCGGGAGCCCGGCTCCCTGTTCGATCACCTTCGCTTCACGAGCGACGGCGAAGATGGCGTGCGCACCGGCCAGGAATGCCATCCGGACCCGGCCAACCACGTTTATCTCTGCGCCGCCGATTATCGCTTCACGCGCACTGTGGAAAAGCTCGACATCGAGTGCACGCTCTATCAGGTCACCGTTCCGAACCACGTTCATATGCTGCATGCCCAGAAGGGCGACAAATACGACCAGGCGATTCTCGACAGCTCATTCCCCAGCGCCACGCTCGCCTTTCGCCCGCCCACGCCCGCTGAAATCGCCGTCTCGCAGGGCGGCGCGGGTTTCGGCCAGGTATTTGCGTCCTCGATGCAGTTGCTGCTTCTCCTCGCTGTGGCGCTGGCCTCCCGGACGGCACGCGACCTCATCACCAACGCCGCCGCCTTCGCGGCCGGTGAAATCGCGAGCGTCGCCGCGGTTCTCCACTACGCATGGCAGCCGCAGCCCCGTTTCGTCGAGTCCGCCGCCGCTCTGGCTCTTGCTTATCTTTCTCTTGAAATGTTGATCTTTCCCGCATCGCGCGGGCGCTGGCTGCTCGCCGGTCTTCTGGGCATCTTTTCCGGCGTCTATTTCAACCTGTTTATTTCGGAATCCGGTTACTCCGCCCTTTGGGTGCTCAGCGGCGCAGCGCTCGCAAGTCTCCTGGTTCTGGCCGCCATTCGGCTGGCGCTCGTGCTCGCAAAACGGATTCCCGTTCGTGAAGCGTGGCGCTTTCAGGTCTGGCGCGCCGCATCGCTGGTGCTGCTCTGCACCGGGGCCATTTGGTTCGCTCTTCGCCTGCGAAACTAAAGTCCCGCAAAGTGGACGAGTTCGCACGGACAGTACTGACATAAACGAAATTTCATCGCCACAGGGCATTTCTTCATCTGATACTGGAATCGCGGTCGATTGACCGCTGCCATAATAGCCGCGAATCAGCGTGAGCGACTCGCGGTCTGCTGCTGGCGGGAGCCCCGTGGAGGACGGGGCTCCTTGCTTTTTACCCTCCTGCTGAACCGCAACTTCACCGCGCTCCGTCGAGTTTGAATAGACAGGAACTATGCGGCGGAAAATACCTGCCATCGCGATTCTGGCCTTCGGCCTCACCACTACGGCCGCTCTGGCGCGCAAAAAGAAAATGGAACCTGCGCACGCGGGTGCGGCTGCGCAGATGACTGGCGATCAGCGCATCCTGCACGCGCTCGACCGGCTCACGTTCGGCCCCCGCGCGCAGGATTTTCGCGAAGTGAAGGCAATCGGTCTCGATCGCTGGATCGATCAGCAGCTTCATCCGGAGGACCTTGCCGAGAATTACGTGCTCGAAGCGAAGCTCGCGCCGCTCGACACGCTTCGAATGACCAGCTATGAACTGGTTCAGCACTATCCCACGCCTCAGATCGTGCGCGCCATGGTGGATGGCCGGATCGGATTGCCCGAAGATCCGATGGAACGCATGATGATCCGGAAACTTGTGGCGCGCTTCTCCCGCAAGCAGGGCACGGGCGCCGACCTCGATCCGAAGCTCACGCTCGCCTCGCTGCCGCTCGATCCGCAGACTCGCGATACTCTTGCCAGCGGCCAACCGAAAGACCGCCTCGCCGTCATTCAATCGATGCCGGCCGGCGAACAACTCGAGGTTCTGGACGCGCTTCCGCCCGCCGACCTGCGCAAACTCTACAATCCGGCGCCCCCCGAACTGCGCCGCCGGATTCAGATGTTCAGCGGTCCCATGCAGGTGGTGAATCAGGACCTGGTGGAAGGCAAAATCCTGCGCGCGGTGTACAGCAACCGGCCGCTCGAAGAGGTTCTCACGGATTTCTGGTTCAACCACTTCAACGTTTACCTGGACAAGGGGGCGGACCGGTATCTTGTCACCACCTACGAGCGCGACGTCATTCGCCCTCACGTGCTCGGCACATTTCACGATCTTCTGCTCGCCACCGCGCAAAGCCCGGCGATGCTTTTCTATCTCGATAACTGGCAGTCGGCGGGTCCTGCCCCGAATCCGAATCCGAATCGCAAACGCGAGCGCGGCCTGAACGAAAACTACGGCCGCGAGCTGATGGAGTTGCAGACGCTCGGCGTGGATGGCGGATATACCCAAAAAGACGTGACGGAAGTGGCCCGCTGCTTCACCGGCTGGACGATCCGGGAGCCGAATCGCGGGGGTGGCTTCGACTTCAACCCCCGCATGCACGATAACGGCGAAAAGCACGTTCTTGGCGTCACTATCCCGGCCGGCGGCGGCATGGAAGACGGTTTGAAGGTGATCGACATCCTCTCGCATCACCCTTCCACCGCGCATTTCATTTCAAGGCAGCTTGCCGTGCGCTTCGTCTCCGACGACCCTCCCGCAGCGCTGGTGGACCGCATGGCGAACACGTTCCTCTCGACCGGCGGCGATCTGCGCGAAGTGATGCGGACCATGTTGAACTCGCCTGAATTTGAAGACCCGGCGAACTTCCGCGCGAAAGTGAAATCGCCGCTCGAAATGGTGGCGAGCGCGATTCGCGCCGTGGATGGGGATATCGATTACGCGTTTGGGCTCCAGAATCTTCTGAATCAGCTCGGAGAGCCGCTCTATCGCAAGCAGGAGCCGACGGGATATTCGAACCGCGGCGCGGACTGGCTGAATTCCGCGTCGCTTGCGGCGCGCATGAATTTCGCCATAAGTCTCGCGAGCGGCAAAGTTCCCGGCGTAAAGGTGGACGCCTCACGATTCACGGGCGATACCGTGTCCATCGCACGGGCGGTGCTGTTCACCGATCCGTCGCCGGCGGCCGAACAGGCCATCGACATGGCTCTGTCGAATCTGCCGGCATCCAACGTAAAGAACCAGGGCGCGTACGTGGCCGGGCTCGCGCTCGGCTCTCCCGATTTCCAGCGCAGGTGATCAACAATGTCCGTTTCCCGCAGAATTTTCCTTCGCAATTCCGCCTTCGCCATGGTCGGCGTGGGCGCCGCGCCTCTGTGGCTCGAGCGTGCCGCGCTTTGTCAGAACGGCGCTCCACAGAGTTCGGCGACGCGCAGAAACGTCCTCGTCGCCATATTCCAGCGCGGCGCGGCGGATGGCCTCAACATCGTGGTTCCCCACGGCGAATCGCGTTATTACGAACTACGCCCCACCATTGCGGTGCCGCGTCCCGATTCCTCGAACCCGGCCGACTCGGCCATCGATCTCGACGGCTTCTTCGGGCTGAACCCCGCGCTGGGGGCTCTGAAGCCTTTATGGGATGCGCGCCATCTCGCCATCGTGCATGCGGCGGGCTCGCCCGATCCCACTCGCTCGCACTTCGACGCGCAGGATTACATGGAAGCCGGCACGCCCGGCGTGAAGGCCACGCGCGACGGGTGGCTCAATCGCGCGCTGCCGCCGGAAACCGGAAGGATTTCGCCCGTTCGCGCGGTGAGCCTGGGACCGAATCTCGCGCGGACGCTGCGGGGTCCGAACGGCGCCGTCGCCATCGAGAATATTTCCACCTTCGGCGTTCGCGATGCCGGCGCCTCGAAGGTGCTGGAGGCAATGTACGCCGGCACGCAGGATCAGATTCTGAACGGCGCGGGACGCGAAACATTCGAAGCCGCCGCGCTGCTCCAGTCGCTGGCCAAAACGCAATACCAGCCTTCGGCCGGCGCCGAATATCCGCGCGGCCGGTTCGGCGATTCGATGCGGCAGATCGCGCAGCTGATCAAGGCCGACGTGGGCGTGGAGGTCGCTTTCGCGGATATCGGCGGATGGGATCACCATGTGAATGAAGTGGGACCGCGGGCTTCCGTGGGCCAGTTGCCCAACGTGCTCGGTGAGTTCGGCGGCGCGCTCGCGGCGTTCCATCGCGACCTCGGCGACCGGATGGAAAACGTGGTGGTGGTGACGATGTCGGAATTCGGCCGCACCGCCAAAGAGAACGGCGACCGCGGCACGGACCATGGCCACGCGAATGTGATGTTCACAATGGGCGGTCCCGTGGCGGGCGGCAAAGTCTACGGCCGCTGGCCTGGACTCGCGCCCGGGCAACTTTACGAGGACCGCGACCTTGCGCTCACAACGGACTTCCGCGACGTTCTGGCCGAAGCCGTCGCGAAGCACCTTGGCAATCCGAATATCGCCTCGGTGTTTCCGGGCTATTCGGCGAATCCCGAAAAATTCCACCACTGGCTGAAAGCGTAGACGGCAATCGAGCGTAGAAGACGCGGCGGTGTGCAACGATCGGATTCGGGGGAGCGAAAAATGAGCGACACAGGAGCGGCATCCGCCGCCGATCCGAGATTTCCGATCGGAAAGTTCGCGTGGCCGGAATCAGTCACGCGCGACGAAGTGATGAGAGGCATTGAAGCGATCGCGGCGCTGCCGGCGCAGTTTCGGGACGCTGTCAGCGGCTTGAGCGAGGAGCAACTCGATACGCCATACCGCGAAGGAGGCTGGACTCTGCGGCAACTGGCGCATCATGTGCCGGACAGCCACATGAACTGCTATGTTCGCTTCAAGCTCGCGCTGACGGAAGATGAGCCGACGATCAAACCCTATGACGAGGCCGCGTGGGCGGCGCTGCCGGATGCCCGAACGGGCGCGACGGAGCCCTGCCTCAGACTGCTTGAATCCCTGCATGAATGCTGGGTCACGCTGATGCGCGGCATGACGGACTCTGACTGGAAGCGAAGATTCGTGCATCCGGAGCGCGGGCCGATGCCGCTCGATACGACGGTGGCTCTCTATGCGTGGCATTGCCGGCATCATCTGGCGCACGCGACGAATCTGCGGAAATCGCGCGGCTGGTGAGCCGCCACCGCTTGCACCAGGGATCCCACCGCACGCGGCGCGATAACCTGACCCGCGTCCATTGGCGAGCGGCGTGCTTCGGCGAACGTTATGAATGCCGAAGATCGTCTCACATCTGAAACGGTACGGGAACTGATCGACACGCCGGGGCCCTGCATCACAATCGTGCTCGGCGGCAGCGAAAACGGAGACACCGGTACGGAGCTGAAGAATGCGCTGAGCCGGATCCGCCGCGAACTCGAGGCCCGGAAAATGGATGCAGAACCGCTGCTGGCGCGCATTTCCAGCGCTGCCGCGGACTTCAGAGGAGAAACAAAGTCGAAGGGCAATGTCGCGATTCTTTGTGCGCCTTCGCTCATCCGCGTTTTCCGCGCAGACCGGTCCGTGCCGGCAATCGCGGTTGCGGGCGATCACTTCGACATTCGCGCTCTGCTCGAAATCCGCAGCGGGCAGAAGCATTTCTACATACTGGCGCTCAGCCAGAACCGCACGCGGCTTCTGGAGTGCACGGAAAACAATTCACGTGAAGTGGAACTCGCGGGTACTCCGGTCAGTTTCGCCGAGGCGCGGCACACGCGGCAGCCCGACCATGACCTCGATAACCGCGTCACGGCTGGACCTTCCATGGGTTCGGGAACGGGCGTCATGTTCGGCACTTCCAGCGATGCGGACGACAAGTATGAATTTCTGCTCGACTTCTTCGCGCAGCTGGACAAAGGCGTCTGCATTGCCCTGCGTGGTTCTTCAGAACCGCTCATCGTCGCCGGCGTCGAGAAGGAAATCGCTCTCTACCAGCGCGTGAATACCTATCCTCACCTGATGGGACGCGCCATTCATGGCGCTCCGGACGGGCTGGAAGGCGGCGAACTGCATCGCCGCGCCCTCGCGCTTCTCAGCCAGCGCGAGGCCGAACCCGGCGCCGAAACTCCGGAAGACTTCGACAAGCGGGTGGGCACGGGCCACGCATCCACGCACATTCAGGACATCGTTGCCGCTGCGTGGGAAGGCCGCGTGTCGCACCTCTATTTCCAGCGCGGCTCCACGTACACCGGTACTTTCGATCCCGTGCGGATGCGCGTCAAGCACACGGACGATCCGCTCGCTTCGCCCATCGATCTGATAAATTCCGCGGCGGAACAAACGCTGATTCACGGCGGCGAAGTGAAGATTCTGCCCGCGTCCGCAATGCCCAACGGGGTTCCGGTTTGCGCGCTGATGCGATATCCGGCAGCCACTCCCGCGGAAACCGCCGCCTGACCGGCGTTCGGTTCGGGCCCCAGGTCCAAAACTCAGCGAGGCGATGAAAGCGCGCCGCACGGCGGCAGGCCGTATACTGCGCCATCATATTCATGATGCGAAAAACGCTTGCCGCCACGCTTCTGCTCTTTGCCGCCACACAACTGGCGCCCGCCCAGGGCTCGCCCGCGCGCGCCGCGCTCGATTCTCCTTACACGGTCGAATACTATTACAAGGTCCAGTGGGGACATCAGCAGGAGTTTCTCGATCTATTCCTGCGCAACCATTACCCGCTTCTGAAAAAGGTTCAGGAAAGCGGGCGCATCCTTTCGGTGAAGATCGAGACGCCCGCCAACCACACCACCGAAGACGGCCGGTGGGACTACCGGGTCACCATACGTTTCAAAAACTCCGCGCTCGGTACCACCGACAATCCCGATGAAGGCCGCCTTATCCGCGAACTCTGGCCGGATCAGGAAAGATACCGTCGTGAAGAGCAGCGCCGTTTCGAGATCCTGCTGGGCCATTGGGATCTTCCGGTCACGGATATCACTCCGCGATAACCATCAGGGGCGAACCGATACCATGTTCAGCATGGTCCGTAAATCCGCCCTACTCCTGACCGCCGCGCTGGGCGCCGCCGCACTCTTCGCCGCAGATGAAGCCGATCCCAAAGTCGAGCGCGGGAAATATCTCGTGAACGAAGTCGCCAAATGCCAGGATTGCCACACTCCCCGCATGATGGACACGAGCGATCTCATCAAATCGGCGTGGCTCAAAGGCGCTGCGCTCGATTTCACGCCGGTCAACGCTCCGCCCAACTGGCGTTCCAAGTCGCCCGACATCACCTCATCCAGCCCCATCTGGTCGCGCTGGGGCGAAGACGGAATGGTGAAATTTCTCGAAACCGGAAAGAATCCGCGCGGCCACGCAGCGGACCCGCCCATGCCGGCCTACAATCTGTCCCATGACGACGCAGTCGCCGTGGTCGCTTATCTTAAGTCGTTAAAGTAGTCGTTTGAAGCGGCTATTGTTTGGACTTGCGGTAGCGGCGCTCGCGGCTCCCGCATTTTCGCAATCACCGGACGAGGTGCTTGTCGTCGTCAATAAACAGTCGGCGCTCTCCACCTCAGTCGGGTCTTACTACATGAGCCGCCGCGCCATCCCGCGCGCGAACCTCTGCGTTATTTCGACCGATCCGCGCGAAGAGATTACGCGGGCCGTGTACGCGAGCGACATCGAAAAGCCGATCGGCGATTTTCTTCGCAAGCGCGGCCTCGAAGAGAAGATCCTGTATATCGTGCTCACCCTCGGCGTGCCGCTCAAAATCGGGGGCAACGGCGACGGTATCCATAACGACGCTGCCAGCGTCGATTCCGAACTCGCCCTGCTCTACGCCCGCCTGCACGGACGCGAGATCCCGCTCGCCGGTCCCGCCGTCAATCCGTTCTTCCGCCAGCGCGACGTGCCGTTCCGTCATCCGCTGTTTCCCATGTATCTGGTGACGCGGCTCGCCGCTCAGGACCTGCACGATACCGAAGCGCTGGTCGATCGCGCGCTCGCGGCGAAGAATCGCGGCGTTTTCGTCATCGACGCGCGGGCGGACAACAGCACCGAGGGTAATTCCTGGCTTCGCACCGCGGCCATGCTGCTCCCGAAGAATCGCGTCGTCTTTGACGATTCGGCGAAAGTGCTCGCCAATATTCCGAACGTGATCGGCTACGCTTCCTGGGGATCGAACGACAGCGCCCGCAGGCATCGCTTCCTGAATCTGCACTGGCTGCCCGGCGGCATCGCGACGGAATTCGTTTCAACGGACGGCCGCACCTTCGCGCGACCGCCCGATGACTGGGATCTCGGCTCCTGGAACAACGGTTCCACGCAGTTCGCCGGCTCGCCCCAGACGCTCGCGACGGACTATATTCGCGAAGGCGCCACCGGCGCATCCGGGCATGTCTACGAACCGTATCTGATCGGCTGCCCGCGTCCCGATTACGTTCTGCCCGCCTGGGCAACCGGCCATAATCTCGCTGAGAGCTTCTACGTCGGCATCCCCGCGCTCAGCTGGATGAACATAGTAATCGGCGATCCGCTGGCCCGGCTCCAGTAACTTCCGCAACCGCTCGTTACAATTGAATCAACTATGACGGTCGAGATCGAAGGCGTCACACTGCATCTGGCTCACCCTGACGATCTCCCGGTGCGCTGGGTCGGGCAGGAAGAACTGATGCGGCAGTTGCTTGCCGCCTGGATGGTCGTCACCGAGCACGACATCCCGATGAGCCCGCGCCTGATCGGCAAGCCCGGCGTCGGCAAGACCACTCTCGCTTACGCCGCCGCGAAGCGCATGGGCCGCGATGTTTTCATCATGCAGGCCACGCTCGATACGCGCCCCGAAGACCTTCTCGTTACGCCTGTGATCGAAGGGGCCGGACGCCTGCGCTATGTGGCGTCACCGCTGGTCAGCGCAATGATCCTCGGCGGCATCGCCATTCTTGACGAAGGCAATCGCATGAGCGAAAAGAGCTGGGCCAGTCTCGCGCCGCTGCTCGACAATCGCCGTTACGTGGAAAGCATCGTGGCCGGAATCAAGATCAAGGCGCACCCGCACTTCCGCCTCGTCACCACGATGAACGACGACGCGTCCACCTTTGAACTGCCCGAATACATCCACTCGCGCCTGCAGCCGCAGATCCTGATCGACTTCCCGGACAAGGACGAGGAGTACCAGATCCTGCGGGAAAATCTGCCGTTCGCCGAAGACCGGATTCTCCAGTACGTGACGGATTTTCTGCAGCAGGCCCATGCAGCCGACGAGCGCTATACCGCGCGCGACGGTATCAACATCGCCCGGTACGCCATCAAGCTGCGCAGTCTCGCCACCGGCCGCGAGCATGAGGCTGAGGCGCTGAAAACCGCCATCGTCAAGACATTAGGGGAAGAAGCGCTGCGCTATGTCCGGCGAAACCGTCCCGTCGCTTCCTGATTTCGGCAGTCTCGAACGCGGCCGCTTCACTTACCTTCCCGTCGTCCCCGGCCGACTCGAATTCGCGCTCGAAGTCCGCAAACGCATTCTCGAAACGCGTCCGGACGTGGTGGCGGTGGAGCTTCCCGAAACTCTCGAATCGCTCTACCTCGATGGCATCCAGCGCCTGCCACAGATTTCTGTCCTTTTCTACGAAGACCGGGAAGACGCCGTCTATGTGCCGATCGAGCCGGCCGATCCGTTCATCGAAGCGGTTCGCACGGCGAAGGAAATCGACGCCCAGATCGTTTTCGCCGATCCCGACACGGCCGAACGCCCGCACCTGAGCGAGACTTATCCCGACACTTACTCGCTCCGCTTCATCTCGCTCCGCGAGTATGTGGAAGCGTGGCGCGTTTACCCGGCGGAACGTACCGATGAAGTGGAACGGTTCGCCCAGGGAATCGCGTGGAAACTACAGGGCGCGGATCCATTCGCGCGCGTGCTGGTCGTGATTTCGCTCAACCTGCTCGATTCGGTTCTCGATGCCATGGAGCGGCCGGCGAATGAACCGCGGCGCCGGCGGCGCGAGAATCGCCAGATCGTCAACGCCGACCCGGAATGTCTGGGCGAAATCACCACCGACTATCCATTTCTTCAGGAGCGCTATGAAAACCTGCGTTCCGGCAAAGGCGATCTTGCGTCCGTCGATCGCCGCCGCGCTCAGATCGCGCTCATTCACGAAGCCGGCAAATCCTACGAATTGAATACGGGCGACAAGACGCACGCCTGGCAACGCCGCCTGCTTGCGCGCTACAGCCGCAATCTCGCGATCCTGCACAGCGACCTTGTTCCTTCGCTCTACGATCTCGTGATCGCGGCGCGTTCGGTGGTGGATGAAAACTTCGCGTGGGATCTCTGGGAAACTGCGTCCCGCTACTCCTTCCAGCAGACCGAAAGCGATCTCCAGACCGTCCGCATCTCCGGCGATGACGTCTGGATCAACACGAAGCGGCTCCACCTGCGGCGGCGCCTGCCGAGCACGAAGCGCCGGTTCGGGAATCTCGGCCTGAAGCGCCGCAAGAAAGAGAAGACGCCCGGCGAGTGGGCCAGCCAGCTGGACGGCTCCAGTATCTGCTCTTATCCGCCCGAAGACATCGTCATCGAAGATTTCGGCCGCTTTTTGAAGAAAAAGGGCAAGAGCGTGCTGTCCGAAGAGCATGTGACCGTGGAGCCTTTCACCACTTCGCTGCTCGATGGCGTGGACCTGCGCGAGACGATTCGCAACTGGCACGAAGGCAAGATCTACGTAAAGAACCAGCGCAAGGTTTATGGCGAAGTGGGCGCGGTAATCGTCATTTTCGACGAAGACCGCGACGGCCGCTACGATTACATGACCACCTGGCTCGGCGAGCACCAGAACGAGTCCGACATGGCGTTTTATTCGACGTCGCCATTCGAACATCTGGTGGGACCGGGTATCGGCCGAGCGGAATATGGCGGCTTCCTGATGAGCCTGCCCGCGCGCCGCATGTACGACGTGTGGGGCGATCCCGATTACGAATTCGCCGAGACGAAAGCCGAGCGGCTGCTGCTGGCCGGCCTCGATTACTCGCTGCAGCGCTATGTCGTTTACGTCGCCGCGAAGCCGCCGAGATCCGTGTTCCGCAACATCGCCGCCCGCTTCGGCCGCACGGTGGTTTATATTCCCATCGGGCAGTTATCGCCGGTCACGATGAAGAAGATTCGCGTGGTCCACGTGCTCGATGGGTACGACAAACGCGAATCGGCAAAAGATTACATCTGGTAGGCGTTTGGGCGCGCTTCATCGCTCCCTTCGGGCATTGGCTTGGCGTAGAGCGAGAGCCCGCGAACGATCACTTCACCAGCCGCGCGGCTCTTCTGATCAGATACTCGCGCTCCGGCAAGCTTGCGGCCTTTTCCGCCGCGCGGCGGTACCAGTCGATGGCGGCGGCTTTGTCTCCCGACATCTCGAGCAGGTGCGCGCGGGCCGCGAAGAGGCGATGGTTGCCCGCCAGTCGAGGATCGCCGCCGAGCGCATCCAGCAACGCGAGCCCCGCCGGCGGGCCATTCACCATGGCCGCTGCAATGGCGTGGTTCAGCGTCACCATCGGGTTCTCCGACATGCGCTTCAACATTTCGTAGAGCGCCAGAATCTGCGGCCAGTCGGTTGCGTCGGCGCGCGGCGCTTCGGCGTGAACTGCCGAGATGGCAGCCTGCAACTGATACGGCCCCACCGCCGCCATCGAAAATGCGGCGGTGAGGAGTGAGATGCCCTCTTCGATCTGAGTGCGATCCCAAAGCGAACGGTCCTGCTCATCGAGTGGAATCAGTTGTTCCTCCGGTCCGGTGCGCGCTTTGCGGCGCGAATCGGTGAGCAGCATCAGCGCGAGCAGGCCCGCCGCTTCCGGATCTTCAGGGAGCATCCGGTGCAAAGCCCGGGTGAGCCGAATCGCTTCCGCCGTCAGTTCCACGCGCTGTAACAGCGCGCCGGAGCTCGCCACGTACCCTTCGTTGAAGATCAGATACAAGACGTGCAACACCGCGCGCAAACGGGCGGCGCGTTCGCCCGGCGCCGGCAATCGGAACGGCACGCCGGAGGCGCGAATGCTCTGCTTCGCGCGGCTGATCCGCTGCCCCATGGTCGCTTCCGGAACCAGAAACGCGCTGGCGATCTCCGCGGTGGTGAGGCCGCCGACCGCGCGCAGCGTCAGGGCGATGGCCGAGGACGTGGTGAGAGCCGGATGGCAACACATGAAGAGGAGGACCAGCGAATCGTCCTCCTCCTGCTCGTAGCCGGCGGCGACGCCCATTGCGAACGGTCCGGCTTCGGCGACGGATTCCTCCTCGCGCCTGCGCCGGGCGATATCGGCGCGGATGCTATCGGCCATGCGGCGCGAAGCAACGTGAATCAGCCACGCCTTCGGGTTCTCCGGCACGCCCTGGCGCGGCCACTGCGCCGCCGCCGCGATGAGCGCTTCCTGAACCGCATCTTCGGCCGCGGCAAAATCGCGGTATTTCCGTAGCACCGCGCCCAGCACCTGCGGCGTCAGATCCCGCAGCAGAGGCTCGATCATTGGGGATAATCGGACCGCTTTCCCATCACCTGCCGGACTTCGATGGGCATTTGCGTGGGCTTCCCATCGGGGCCGGGCGCGCCGGAGATGCGGGCTGCGATTTCGTATGCGCGCTGGGCACTTTCCACCTCGACTACCCAATAGCCCGCCAGGAATTCCTTCGATTCCGGGAAGACGCCATCGGTAGCCGGCGCTCCATCCTGACCGGCCACCACGAGCACCGCCTGCTCAGGCCACGCCAGACCTTCGGTGACCACAAGTTCACCCGACGCAGCGAGATCGCTGCTGAT
>DAIDJK010000434.1 GCA_027450225.1 Bryobacterales bacterium
ACGCTTCGTTCCGTCGGGAAAAAACTTGAAGACCTTGCCCGCATCGATCCCGAAATGGCCGCTGTTCGCCAGTCGCTCGAACCCGCGCTCGTCGCCGCGCAGGAAGTGTCCTATTCGCTCCGGGATTACCTCGGCCGGCTCGAAGCCGATCCGGCTCGCCTCGAGGAAATCGAATTGCGCCTCGCCGCCATCGACAAGCTGAAACGCAAATACGGCAGTTCGATTGATGAAATCCTCGCGTTCGGGGTCGATGTGACGCGTCGCATCGATGAAGTCGAGAATGCGGGCGAGCGGCTCGAATCGCTCCGCCAGGAGCGGGACCGGCTTGCCGCCGCATACGAGCAGTCCGCGTCGGCTCTCACCTGCCGCCGTCTCGCCGCCGCCGCCGAACTCTCAAAGCGCGTGGAGGCGGAGTTGCGGCCGCTCGCGATGGACCGCGCAGTGTTCGCCGTGCAGATCGAGCCCGCTCCCTGGTCGGCTTCGGGCGCCGATAAGGTGGAGTTTCTCGTCTCCGCCAATCGCGGCGAGGAGCCGAAACCCATGGACAGGATCGCCTCGGGCGGCGAGCTTTCGCGCATTGCGCTCGCGCTGAAGACGTGCCTTGTAGGCGGTCAGCCCACCGCGCCCGGCAACCCGCGGACGCTTGTCTTCGATGAGATCGATACGGGAATAGGCGGCCGCGCCGCCGAAGGCGTCGCCCGGCGCCTGAAAAAACTGGCCGATTCCAATCAGGTCCTCTGCGTCACTCACCTCGCGCAAATCGCCTGTTTCGCCGACCATCATTACCGCGTCGGCAAATCCGAACGCAATGGCCGCACGGTAACGGGCGTCGATGAGCTTTCGGGAACTTCAAGCACGGAAGAAATCGGCCGCATGCTCAGTGGCCAGAAGCTCACGCCCGAAGCGCTGAAAAACGCCGAGCAGCTGATTCGCGCCGCGCGATCCGCGTAGCGCCTCCGCTGCTGGCCCGTTGCGCGGTTCGCATCGGGACTTCCGGCACGCTACGCTGTATTCGAAGGCGAATCCGGCACTTGGACAGACAGCACGAAATCGAGCTCGCCCGGCGCCTTATCGCCGGCGACATGCAGCCGTTCGAAGAATTCGTCGAACACTTTCGCGCCAGCATCTTCCAGTACAGCTATCTCACCTGCCGCCAGCGTGAGGACGCCGAGGATATCGCGCAGGAGACGCTGCTCAAGGCGTTTGAGAGCTTCGATCAGCTTCGCGAGCCTGAACGCATCCGGCCCTGGATCTTTCGCATCGCGAAGAACGCCTGCCTCATGCGCCGCCGCAAGAGCATATTCGCGCCCGAACGCGAGCTGTCGCTCGACGAGCTCATGCCAGAGCGCAATGGCGACGGGGCGCATATGCAGCTTCAGATCGCGGACTGGAGCAATCTGCCGGATGCGCCGCTGCTGCGCAAAGAGCTGGGCGAGGTTCTGGCGGACGCCGTCGCTGAACTGCCCGACAAGTACCGCTCCGTAATCCTCCTGCGCGACATGCAGGAACTCTCGACAGCGGAAACGGCCGAGATACTGGAGATCGGCGAGGACACCGTGAAGACGCGGCTTCATCGCGCGCGCCTCGCCTTGCGGCGGAAACTGGATGAGAAGCTCCGCTCCGAGGGAACCGCGAACGCCGCGGAAGACGGGAAGAATTGACCATGGCTCAGAAGGCAGACGCGAACTGCGCCGAAATCTTCGAAATGCTGTCGAGATACCTCGATCTCGACTTGCCGCCGCAGGCCTGCCGTATGCTCGAGGAGCATCTGGCCGGGTGTTCGCCCTGCGTGGCGTTCGTGGCTTCCCTCCGCGGAACCGTAGAGCTCTGCCGCCACTTCAAGGCTTCTGAAATGCCCGGCCCGCTTCGGGACGATGCGCGGCGGCAGTTGCTGGATGCGTACACAAAGGCGCTCGCCGCGAAAACCGCCCGGGCGCGCTCCGGCGGCTCCGGCTTCTGATCCGGTGCACACGCCGGACGCGCCAAATGAACAATGGCGTGAGAGGTTCGAGCGCCACGAGGCAGGCCACGTATTCCATACGCTCGCTCGCTTCCGGCTCACGCGCCTGCTGCTTCGCTACCCCGTGCGGCTGGTCTGGGCCGGCTACGTTCTCCTCGGCTGCTTCGTCAGCATCGCGGCTATCTCATCGCTTGCGGTGCTCACGGGCAATCCTTTCATCTTTCCGTCGCTCGGCCCCACTGCGTATCTGCTCTTTTTCACTCCGCTGGCCCGGGCATCGAGCCCACGCCATGCGCTGCTTGCCCACGGAATCGGCATCATCTGCGGGTATGGCGCCCTGCTCGCAACAGGCGCGGCCGCAGGCTCGCCCCTCACCGCCGGCGTCCACTGGCCCACAGTTCTCGCCGCCGCATCTTCTCTCAGCGCCACGGCGGCGGGCATGGTCCTGCTGCGCGTCAGTCACCCTCCCGCCGGGGCAACCACGCTGATCGTTTCGCTCGGCCTTCTTTCAAAGCCGCTGGACCTTGCGTTTGTTGAACTTGCCGTCCTGTTTCTGGTTGTCGAAGCGTTCCTGATAAACCGTCTCGCCGGTCTGCGCTACCCGTTCTGGGAAAATCCCGCAGCCGTTCCGCCCCCGCGCCCGTCTTCGTGAATTTCACCACACAGTGGTTTCGGTCGATTTGGTCCAGCCAGAGCGCCCATTGCGGTAACCCACCGACCGGTTTGGATCGTCCTATTCTTTAGTCACCGTCGTTTCTGGTTCCTGAATGTGGATCGTCCGGGTAGCTCTGTCCCGCCCGTACACGTTTGTTGTACTGGCCATACTGATTCTGTTTGTCAGCCCTATTGTCATCCTCCATACCCCCACTGACGTTTTCCCCAACATTGACATTCCCGTCCTCGCCTCCATCTGGACCTATACAGGCCTCACTCCGGAGGAAATGGAAGGCCGCATCACCTCACAGGTCGAGCGCAACCTCACCACTTCCGTCAGCAATATAGAGCACATCGAATCGGTTACTCTCGGCGGACGCGTCATCGTCAAGGTCTTTCTGCAGCCGGGCTCAAGCGTGGATACCGCGAATGCCCAGATCACGGCGGCTTCTCAGGCCACCCTGCGGATGATGCCTCCTGGTGAAACACCGCCGTTCATCCTCGAATATTCGGCATCCACGGTCCCGATCATCCAGCTCGCGCTCTCCAGCCACTCCATCCCTGAATCGAAACTGGGCGACTGGGGACTGAACTTCATCCGGCCCGAACTGGTCACCGTGCCGGGCGTTCAAATTCCTTATCCCTACGGCGGCGAGCAGCGCCAGGTGAACGTGTCATTGAACCTGCCTCTCCTTCAGGCCAAAGGTCTTTCGCCGAACGACATCGTCAACGCCGTCGGCAATCAGAACATCATTCTTCCTTCCGGCACCGCCAAAATCGGCCAGTTCGAATATGACGTCGATCTGAATTCCACGCCGCTCACCGTGGCCGAGCTGAACGATCTGCCGGTGAAGAAAGTCGGCAACGCGCAGATCTATGTGCGCGACGTCGCCACCGTTTCCGACGGTTTTGCCCCGCAGACCAACATCGTGCGCCTCAACGGCGAGCGCGGCTCTCTCATCAGCATCCTCAAGAACGGCAACGCGTCCACGCTTTCCGTCGTGCAGGGCGTGAAGAACAAGCTGCCGCAGATCCGTCAGGAAGTTCCGCCGGATCTGAAAGTCGAACCGCTGGCGGATCAGTCGATCTTCGTGCGGGCGGCCATTCAGGGCGTTTTGCGCGAAGCCCTCATCGCCGCCTGCCTCACCGGTCTGATGATCCTCATCTTCCTCGGAAGCTGGCGCAGCACCCTGATCATCGCCGTCTCCATTCCGCTCTCCATCCTCATCTCGATCTGCATCCTCAGCGCCATCGGCCAGACGATCAACATCATGACGCTGGGCGGCCTCGCGCTGGCCGTCGGAATTCTCGTTGACGACGCCACAGTCGAAATCGAGAACGTGAATCGCAATCTGGAGGAAGGCAAGGAACTGCGCACAGCGATTCTCGATGGCGCCGCGCAGATCGCCGTCCCCGCCCTGGTCTCCACGCTGTCCATCTGCATTGTCTTCATCCCGATGTTCTTTCTCAGCGGGGTGGCGCACTATCTGTTCGTTCCGCTCGCCGAAGCCGTCGTGTTCGCCATGCTCGCGTCCTATTTCCTGTCGCGAACGCTCGTGCCCACCATGGCGCTCTATCTGCTTCGCGTGCACGATCATGTCGAGCGGCCCACCATGAATCCGTTCATCATCCTGCAGCGCTGGTTTGAGCGCGGATTCGAGCGGCTCCGGCTGAATTACCAGCTGATGCTGACCGCCTTCGTCTACCGCCGCTACATCTTCGTGCCCGTTTTTCTGGGCATCTGCGTCGCCAGCGCAGTTCTTCTATTCCCGTGGCTCGGGCAGGATTTTTTCCCCACCAGCGATAACGGCCAGTTCCGTCTTCATCTCCGCGCCAAAACGGGCACGCGAATCGAAGAAACGGCCCGCATAACGGATTTGGTGGATCAGGAGATCCGCCGCGATATTCCGCCGGATCAGCTTGCCAGCATCGTGGATAACATCGGCCTGCCTTACAGCGGCATCAATACCACGTACGACAACACCGGCGTCGCCAGCGCCGCCGATTCGAACGTTCTCGTCTCGCTCACCGAAGGCCACCACCGCCGCACGCAGGAATGGGTTCGCGAACTCCGCCCGAAGCTGATCGATCGCTTTCCCGGCGTGATGTTCTATTTCCTCCCGGCGGACATGATCACTCAGATCCTGAACTTCGGCATGCCCGCGCCCATCGACGTTCAGGTGATCGGCGCCAATATTCAGGGCAATCGCGTCTTCGCCGACAATCTGCTCGATCGCATGCGCCGCGTTCCCGGTCTGGTGGACCTTCGCATCCAGCAGCCGTTCGATTATCCCCGTCTGCACATCACGGTGGACCGTACCAAAGCCCAGCAGGAAGGCTTCACCCAGCGGGACGTGGCTTCCAGCCTGCTGGTTGCCCTGAGCGGCAGCTTCCAGACCACGCCGTCGTTCTTCCTCAATCCGAAGAATGGCGTCAATTACAACATCGTCACGCAGGCGCCGCAGTACTCCATCCAGTCGCTGCAGGATCTGGAAAATATCCCCATAACTTCACCCGGCTCGCCCCGTCCGGAGATCCTGGCCGACATGAGCACCGTCTCGCGCGCCTCCACCATGGCGAGCATCAGCCACTACAACATCAAGCGCGTGGTCGATATCTATGGCTCGGTCGACGGTCGCGATCTCGGTTCCGCCGGGCGCGATATCGAGCGCATCGTGGATGCGAGCCGTCCGCATCTGCCACGCGGATCGCAGGTTGTCGTTCGAGGCCAGCTCGACACCATGCAGACTTCCTATAAGGGCCTCGTGGAAGGACTGTTCGTCTCCATTGTTCTGGTGTATCTGCTCATCGTGGTCAACTTCCAGTCCTGGCTCGATCCGTTCATCATCATCACGGCGCTTCCCGCCGCGCTCACCGGCATCGTCCTGATCCTGTTCTTCACGCACACCACGCTCAGCGTGCCCGCTCTCATGGGCGCCATCATGTGCATGGGCGTGGCCACGGCCAACAGTATTCTCGTCGTCTCGTTCGCGCGCGAGCGGCTGGAAATCACCGGCGATCCGCTCGAAGCCGCAATCGAAGCCGGCTTCACGCGTTTTCGCCCCGTCATCATGACCGCCCTCGCCATGATCATCGGCATGGTCCCGATGGCGCTCGGCTTCGGCGAAGGCGGCGAGCAGAACGCTCCGCTCGGCCGCGCCGTCATCGGTGGCCTGTTCTGCGCCACCATTGCGACTCTCTTTTTTGTGCCCGCGGTGTTCAGTCTCATGCGCCGCGCGCACGCGCCGGCGGAACCTTCCTCCGCGCCGCGCCGCCTGGAACCAGTTCACGGGGATTAGTCTGAATATGAAGGTGAGCGAAATCGAAATCCATTCCGAACCCGCAGCCCGGAAGCAAACGCGCCAGGCGCGCCGCCGTACGCTCGGGTTCGGTTTCTTCGCCCTCCTGCTCGCCGCCGCGGCCGCGCTCGGCTGGTTCGTCTACAAGGGCATTACGGAGCGGGTCTCCGCGGAAAACAAGCTGGTTCGCGAGACGCGCCAGTCCGATGTCCTCGAAGTCGCGGTGGTACGGCCGAAACTCACCGGCGCCACCGAATCCATCGATCTCCCCGGCAACACCCAGCCGCTCATCGATGCCCCGGTCTATGCGCGCACCAGCGGCTATGTAAAAGCCTGGTACACCGATATCGGCACGCGCGTGAAAGCCGGCCAGGTCCTGGCTGAAATCGACGCTCCCGAAGTCGATCATCAGCTCCAGCAGGCCAGGGCCGATCTGGAAACCGCCCGAACCAATCTGAAACTGGCGCAGATCACGGCCGGGCGCTATGCCAACCTGCTCAAAACCGGCGCTGTCGCGCGGCAGGACGCAGACAACATGATCAGCGACATGAAATCGAAGCAGACCATGGTGGAGTCGGCTGCCGACAACGTAAAACGTTTGCAGGATCTCCAGTCCTTCGAAAAGGTGGTCGCGCCGTTCGATGGAGTCATCACGGCGCGAAATACCGATGTCGGCCAGCTGATCGATGCCGGTTCGGCATCCGCCGGCAAGGAACTGTTCCGCATTTCAGCGGTCAACAAGTTGCGCGTCTTCATCGACGTGCCTGAGCGCTACGATCAGGCGGCCCGCACCGGCTCTCCCGCCACCCTCACCCTGAACGAATTCCCGGGCCGCGTGTTCCACGGTACGGTAGTGCGGAACTCCAACGCCATCGATCCGGCTTCCCGCACTTTGCTCGTCGAAGTGGATGTCGATAATCCCACGGGCGAACTCCTTCCCGGCGCTTATGTGTTCGTTCACCTGCACGCGGCGGGCGAGGCGGCTGCGGCCATGACGATTCCGGTCAACACGGTCCTGTTCCGTTCCGAAGGCCTGCGCGCCGCCGTGGTCCGCAACGGCCGGGCCATGCTCCTGCCCATTCAGGTCGGCCGGGATTTCGGCGATTCCCTCGAAGTCGTGTCGGGACTCCGCCCGAGTGATAAGCTCATCGTGAATCCTCCGGATTCGCTCATTTCCGGCACGGCGGTCCGGGTCGCCGATGCGGACGACTCCGATCCCGCCGCCCGTTGATCAAACGAAGCCAAACTGGCCGCCTCACGTCTGAAAACGCAGGATTTAAGCCCTGCGGCATGAGAAGATAAAGGCTGAAGTTTCCTGAGCCGAAGTTTCCTGAGGAGGATCCTGCATGCCTGTTCCCGTCCAGCAGATGTGGACCGTCGCGACGTACGTGCTGAAACAGCGCCTCGCCGGACGCCGGCAGTATCCGCTCGTCCTCATGCTGGAGCCGCTGTTCCGCTGCAATCTCGCCTGCGCCGGGTGCGGCAAAATTCAGTACCCCGCGCACGTGCTGAAGATGAATCTCTCGCCGGAAGAGTGCTTTAAAGCCGTCGACGAGTGCGGCGCGCCCATGGTCTCCATCCCCGGCGGCGAGCCGCTGATGCATCCGGAAATCGACAAAATCGTCAACGGGCTGGTCGCGCGCGGCAAGTACATCTACCTCTGCACCAACGCCCTGCTCCTCAAGGAAAAGCTGGACCTGTTCACGCCCAGCCGCTTCCTTTCGTTTTCCGTTCACGTGGACGGCCAGCGCGAGCACCACGATTTCTCCGTTTGCCGCGAAGGTGGGTTCGATATTGCGACCGACGCCATCCGCGAAGCGGTGAAGCGCGGATTCCGGGTCACAACCAATACCACTCTTTTTGATGGCGCCGATCCCGCCAGCGTGCGCGCGTTTTTCGATGAAATGATGGCGCTCGGCGTAGAGGGAATGATGCTCTCGCCGGGTTACTCTTACGACAAGGCGCCGGACCAGCAGCACTTCCTCGGCCGCGCCCGGACGCGTCGCCTGTTTCGGGCAATCCTGTCGAACCGCAAGCCCGAGTGGAAATTCAACATGTCGCCATTGTTCCTCGAATTCCTGATGGGCAAACGCCACTACGCCTGCACCCCGTGGGGCATGCCGACGTACAACGTATTCGGCTGGCAGAAACCCTGTTATCTTCTGCAGGATGGCTACGCCGAGACGTTCCAGGAATTGATCGAGACCACGAACTGGAGCAAATACGGCTTCGAATCCGGCAATCCGAAGTGCGCCAACTGCATGGTTCACTCCGGTTACGAAGCGTCGGCCGTGCATCACAACTTCAGTACCCTCGGCGGCTTTCTGGCCACCGCAAAAGCCTTCTTCTCCCGCTATCCCGATCGCGAAGCGCTGCGCATGCTGGAGGAACCCGTCGCGCCGGTCCATGCGCCGGCGGGTCTGGTCCAGATTTCGGCCAATTCGGAGACCGCTGAAGAGGTGGAAGCGTAATTGTCCGATTTCGACAGTCTGGAAGTCGTCCCCGGCTTCGAGCACGAACAATTGCAGGGCCGCGCCTGGGAGAACGCCACCCCCGATGAGCTTCGGGAAGGCCTCGAGAAGGCGTTCTATTATCGCGGCGACGTCACGCTGAACCTGAAGGATGGCCGGACCGTCGAAGGCTACGTTTTCGACCGCCGTCCCGGTTCTTCGCTGGAAGATTCCGCCGTCCGTTTGCTCCCGAAGGACGGGTCCGGCAAGATAACCGTCCGTTACTCGGAAATCGCCGGTCTTGCGTTCACGGGCCGCGACACGGCGGCGGGCAAAAGCTGGGAAGCCTGGGTGAAGAAGTATTGGGAAAAGAAGCGCGCGGGCGAAAAGAACATCCAGCTCGAACCGGAAAAGCTGGACTGACGCCGCTGAACTGCGTGCCAGAATAGGCCAAGCCCGATGGCAATGGACTGGTTCCCGCTGTGGCTCAGCCTCGAAGTTGCGGCAATCTCCACAGCTATTTCCATGTGCCTGGGCATCTGGCTTGGCTGGCTGCTGGCGAATCGGCAATTCCCGGGCAAGGAAGTACTTGACGCCATCACCACTCTCCCGCTGGCGCTGCCGCCCACGGTTCTCGGCTATTATCTGCTCGTTGTAATAGGCCGGTACAGCTGGTTCGGGCATGCCTGGGAGGTGGTCACGGGCTCGCCGCTCGTTTTCACCTGGAAGGCAGCGGTAATTGCATCCACGCTGCACGCTATTCCGCTGGTGGTGAAATCCGCCCGCGCGGCTCTCGAAACCGTGGATCACGCTTTCGAGCGCGCCGCGCGCAGCCTCCGCGCTCCGGAGTGGCGTATTTTCTGGCGCGTGAGCCTGCCGCTCGCCCGCCGTCCCATCGCGGCGGCGGTTGTTCTCGCCTTCGCCCGCTCGCTCGGCGACTTCGGCGCCACGC
>DAIDJK010000435.1 GCA_027450225.1 Bryobacterales bacterium
GGTTTCAGTGCACCAAGCCGATCCCTGTCCGCATCGCCGCGAAGGATCAGGCGAACGAATGCGCGTTGTTCTCGCCGCGCGTCACCGTGGCGCGGGAATCTTCAAGCGTTCAACAGCCAGGCGGCGCGTCGCGCCTTCCGATTCCCGGCATGAACACCCCGCCGCCGCGCAACGCCAGCGACGCTCGCGACGCCTTCGACCGATTGTTCAAGAAATAGAGCGGGCATCGTCCTGCGCCGGAAGTTTCAGTCTCTCCCGCAGTGCCGCCGTTGCTTCGCGATGGCACCTGAGACAGAGCGTGCGCATGTTCGAGAGATCGCATTGGCCGCCGCCTTCCGCCACAGCAGTCACATGGTCTGCGTCCCATAAGGATTTCCTGCTGCCCTCGCGCAATCCCCACTGCTTCAGAAACGCGCGCCGCGCCGCGTAGTCCAGCTTCTTCATATCCCGCCGCAGCGCCACCGTATCCACGCCGCACCGCGCGCACACGCCGCGGTCCCGGTCGAAGACTCTGTCCCGCAGGTACCCCGGATCGGTTCGCAGCTTCCACTGGTGAACGCATTCTGCGGAGCAGAATGTCCTGCGGCGGCCGGCGACTTCTCCGCCGCACCACCGGCACAGCGGCTGCCCCGCGGCGCTCTTCGTCACCTCTGCCGGCGTGGCCCATCCACCCCGCTTCGTCCGTGAAGGGCGGGGCTCGCTCACCGCGGCTTCGCTCCCCCGAATCCGAACCGGGATTCCATCACGTTATTGTTCGGCCCGATCAGCGCCGTCGCGTTGAATCCCGGCGAACCCGGTACTCCAAATCGCAGATCCATCAGCGTGACGCGGGTCGCTTGCCCCCCATTCGGCAGCGCGTCCGGCGCAGGCTCCACAATCCAAAGCGGATACAGCACGAATTCCTGCATCACATCGAAAGCGGGAGTCGCCATCGCCGCCATCGCCGCCGGGCCGCGCGTCGCCTTGTCATAAGTCACTCCATCCAGCGGATGGAACCCGTCGCGCAGATCGACGGGAACTTCCACGTAGGCATTGCTCAGTTCCACGATGCCGGTCCACACCAATGGATTGCCCGTGGGAAACGCCCCTGCTCTTCTCGCCGCAAGGCCGTTCCAGATGCGCGAGTCCATCATCGCCACGGCGCGGTCGTGGAAAACCGATCGCGAATAGTCGTAAAGGGTCAGTCCCGCAAGCGCTACGAACGCCCATCCCGCGCCGCGAGCCTTCTTCCGCTCCCCGATCTCCGAGCTCACGATGCGCGCCAGCATCGAAGCGAAAATACAACCCAGCAGAATCGCCCAGATCGTGAAATCGAGAACCGGCGTCGTATCCCAGTGATACCAGTGCCCCGAAAACGGCAGCAGCAGACGCACGCCGTACACGTTCGTCAGATCCAGAATGATGTGGCTCGCCACGCCGATCAGCGCGGCCCGGAAGGCGGCCCACCATCGCAGCGCCGGCCAGCCCATCGCGCCGGCAACGCCGGCTACGATCAGGACGCTCACAATGGCCATCACCGGCGCCCCCAGCAGTGAGTGCGTGAAGTTGCGATGCCACCGCAGCCACTCGGCCCGGCTCCACAGCCACGGGATCACATCGAAATCCGGCGCATTCGCCGCCAGAATCACAACGCCCATCCCGTTCGGCGTCCACTTCCGGAGTCCCATCCGCCCGAGGAAAAGGCCCACCAGCGAGTGCGTCAGATTATCCAACTGTCGAGATTACCGCGCACCCGGAACGCCTCCCGCAAAAGCAGAAACGCCCGGGAAGACGTTAGTCCCCCGGGCGTCCGAAATCTTAATCCCCGTAGCCGCTTTTTACACTGCCTGCGCGACGTGCTGATCCAGCATCTTCTGCAGATCCGACTTGCCCGTCGCGCCGATCTTCGACGCCACAAGCTGCCCGCCCTTGAACAAAAGCATGGTCGGGATGCCTCGCACCTGATACCGCATCGCGGTCTGGCCGTTCTCATCCACGTTCAGCTTGCCGATTTTGGCCTTGCCTTTATATTCGTCGGCCAGCTGGTCGACAATCGGCGTCATCTGCCGGCACGGGCCGCACCATGTCGCCCAGAAATCGACAAGCACCGGCTGATCGGACTTGAGAACATCCTTGTCCCACTCCGCGTCGGTGAACGTTAATGTGTTGGTTCCTGCCATCTCGTTTCGAACTCCTCGTTACATTTTGATTGGACTCTCTCAGGCCCCCGCAGGATGCAACGCGTCGTACAAGCGCGAATACTCCGTGGCCGACGCCGTCCAGGAAAAATCCCGGCGCATGCCCGTTACCATCATCTTCCGCCACCCCGCATGGTCTTCCCACTTCCGGCAGGCGGCCCGAATGGCTTCGAGCAGCGCTGTCCCATTGTAGTCGGAGAACTTGAACCCGGTCGTCTCATCGATCGTGTCATCCAGACCGCCGGTGGCCCGCACCACGGGCGGCGTGCCGTACCGAAGGCTGTAGATCTGGTTCAATCCGCAGGGCTCGTACCGGCTCGGCATCAGGAACATATCCGCGCCGGCCTCTATCCGGTGGGACATGGCCTCGTTGTAGCCGAACGTCACCGACACCTTGCCGGGAAACGCCTGCTGCAGGTTCCGGAACAGGTCTTCCCAGGCAGGCTCGCCGTTTCCGAGCGCCACCAGATACACGTCGTCCTCGAAAATCTGCCAGGCCGCATCCGCAATCAGATCGAACCCCTTCTGGCTGGTGAACCGGGATACGATTCCCATCAGGGGCCGCTCCTGCGCCGCCTCAGGAAGTCCGGCTTCCGCCAGCAGCGCGCGCTTGCACTCCGCCTTTCCGGCCAGGTTCTCCGCCGAATAGCGCGCCGGAATCAGAGGATCGAACTCCGGGTCCCAACGCGAATAATCGGCGCCGTTCAGGATCCCGGTCAGCGCTCCGCTGCGGCTTCGCAGCAAACCGTCCAGCCCGAATCCGTATTCGGCGGTTTGAATCTCCTCGGCATACTTCCGGCTCACCGTGGTCAGAGCGTCCGAGAAAACGATTCCGCCCTTCAGCAGATTGATCCTGCCCCAGAACTCGAGCGCCGCGGGCGTGAACAACCGCTGCGGCAGCGAAATATCCCGAAGCGCCGGCGCGTCGAAAATCCCCTGATACCCCAGGTTGTGAATCGTCAGCACGGTGCGCGCTCCGAGCAGTTGCGGATCGATCGCCGGCCACTCCCGCAGATACACCGGAACCAGCGACGCCTGCCAGTCATGGCAATGGAAAACGTCCGCCCGGAACAGCCGCCGCGAGATCTCGATGGCTGCTTTCGAGAGCAGCGCGAACCGGATATGGTTATCGCTGAAGTCGCCGGTCGGGCCGCCATACAGCCCGTCGCGCTCGTAGAGCGAAGGCTCGTCCACGAAGAACATCCGGACCCCGCCCGACTCCATTTCCCACACTGAGACGTCGAACAGCCGGCTGCCCAGTCCGATGATCACCGAATCGATCACACGCCGCGCCGGCGCGCTTCTCGCGCCCATATACCGCGGCAGCACCACGCCTACCGCGTGTCCCAATCTCGCCAGCGCCGGCGGAAGCGCTCCCAGAACATCCGCGAGGCCGCCGCTCTTCGCCCAGGGACTCGCCTCGGACGACACCATCAGAATCCGCGGCCGCGCGAACGGGCCCTTGTCCGCCATCGTTAACGTCGCAGCCATACTCAATGCACAATGGTAAACTAGCGGCTTCCGCAAGCATTTTGAAGCAACTCCTGCCTCTCGCCCTCTCCGGCATACTTCTCGCATCCGCAGCCCACGGCGCCTCAAGCATGGGACTCGATGTGAACGAGACCCTCTTCGACGTCCTCACCGCCATCAACGTGGCCGGTTATGACGACGGCATGGACCTGCCCGACAACAGCCCCGTCCGTAAAGAGGTGCGCGACTATCTGGCGAAGCAGAACCTGCCGGTTCTCGAAGACCTGAAGACCTTCGTTCGCGTCAACGGCCGCCATAAGAATGGCCTCCAGGACATCGGCCAGTACATCTCTTACGCGCTCTCCGTCAAAGGCGCTCCGGATTTCGCCTGGAGCAAACGCGACGTCGAAGTCCCGCCCGACGCCATGGCCATCGCGGGCCTCACGCCCCTGATGATCGATTTCTACAATCAGGCGAAACTCGGCGCGCTCTGGGAAAAGGTGCGCCCGGCCTACGAAAAAGATCTCGAACGCTACCACGAGCCCATCCTCACCGTCACCAACAACATCGATGGTTATCTGCGCGTTCCCGCCGATGCTTATCTCGGCCGCCGCTTCGAAGTTTTCGTGGAACTGATGGCGCCGCCTGAACAGGTGCATACGCGCAATTACGGAGACGATGCTTTCGTCATCCTCACGCCGTCACCCGAGCCGCGCATGTTCGACATCCGCCATGCCTACCTGCATTTCCAGATAGACCCGATCATGATCAAGTACGGCATGCTGCTGAAGCAGAAGATCTCCCTCATCGATTTCGTGCAGCTTGCCCCGCTCGATCAGCAGTACAAACAGGACTTCGTTCTGCTCGCCAATGAGAGCCTCATCAAGGCCGTCGAATGCCGCCTCGACAAGAACCGCGCCGGCATCGATCAGGCCATGCATCAGGGCTTTATCCTCACCAGGTACTTCTTCGATGCGCTGGGCGGGTTCGAGCAGCAGCAGCAGGGCCTCCGCTATTACGCCGAGGACATGATCAACGCCATCGATCTGGAGAAGGAAAGCGCGGAACTGAATACGCTCAAGTTCGATTCCGGCCAGTTGCAGCGCAAGGCGAAAGAGGTCTCCGTCGCCGGACCTGAAGCTTCTCCCTCCGCCAGGACCGTCGAGCAGGCCGAAGATCTATATTTCAAGAAGAGCTTCGAGGAGGCGAAGAAGTTGTATCTGAAGGCGCTCGAGCAGCAGGGCTCGCCCCAGGATCACGCTCTCGCCTGGTACGGCCTGGCGCGCGTCGCCATTCAGCAGAACGAGGCCGACAACGCCGTCAAGTTCCTCGAGAAGACCATCAGTTCATCGCCGGACGCGGAAACCAAAGGCTGGGCGTTCGTGTATCTTGCGCGCCTCGCGCGCGCCGCGCATGATAACGATATGGCGGCAACGTTTTACAAGGAGGCGCTCGCCGTCAAAGACGCCTCGTCCCGAGCTCTGGAAGCCGCCCGGAAAGAGTACCGGAATCTGAACAATCAGGAGAGCAATCGATGAGGCGTTTCGTATTTACCGCGGCATGCATCGCCGCAGCCACACTGCCCGGACAGGCGCAGATGAAGCCGAAGTCCCGGAAGGAAGCCGAGGCAATCAACGCCATGCTGCAGGCCCAAACCCCGGACGATCGCATCAAGGCGGCCGACAATCTGATCACCAACTTCGCCGATACCCAGTTCAAGTCGTACGCGCTGTTTATCGAGGCCGATGCTTACTTCCAGAAGAACGACGTGGACAAAGCCATCGTCTTCGGCGAACAGGCTACCGACGCGGACCCCAAGAACTTTCAGGCGGATGTGCTGACCGCGAAAGCCTACGCCGGTACGATTTACAATAACGATCTCGACAAGGCCGACAAAGTCGCGAAAATCAAGAAGTACGCGGATGCGGCCATCTCGAATCTCGCCACGGCGGAGAAGCCCAACCCGAACCTTCCGGACGATCAGTGGGCCCAGGTGAAGAAGGATCTGGAAGGTCAGGCCGACTACGCGCTCGGCATCGCCGCCGTCTACAGTGACAAGCCGGACGAAGCCAACGCGGATTTCCAGAAGGCCGCGGACAACGATCAGGACCCGACCGACCTGATCCGCGCTGGCCGCGCTTTTCTTGATGTGCACAAGCCCGATCAGGCCATCACCTGGTTCGACAAGGCGGCGGCGTCGCCCCAGGCCAACGCGCAGGTCAAGAGCATCGCTGCGTCCGATAAAGCTCGTGCGCAGGCCATGGTCAAGAAATAGCGCTGGATCAGTTGCCGGGTGAATGAACACCACGACTGAAGCGGATCTCGAGGCCGCTCTCGGCTACTCGTTCCGCGACCCCTCGCTGCTTCGCCGCGCCGTTACCCATAGTTCCAGCGCCAACGAAGCGGTGGGCGGCGAGCCTGTCACCGACAACGAGCGCCTCGAATTCCTGGGCGATTCCATCCTCGGCTGGATCGTCAGCGAGTGGGTGTTCGAGCATTACCGGCAATTTGCCGAGGGCCAGCTCTCTCTGGTGAAAAACTACGTGGTGAGCGCGGCGCACCTGCTTGCCGCCGCGCGCCGCCTCGATCTTGGCCGTTATCTCCATCTCGGACGCAGCGAAGAGACCGGCGGCGGCCGTCACAAGCAGCGCATCCTCGCCAACGCGTTCGAAGCGCTTATCGCCGCGGTTTATCTCGACGGAGGCCCTGCGGCCGCCCGCGACCTGATTTTCCGCTTCGTCATCCCGACCGATGAGGAAGTCGAAAGCATCGCCGCCGCCGGGCCGCCGCACGATTACCGCGCCGAACTCGAACGCCTCGCCATCGCCCGCAATCTCCCGAAACCCGTTTACAGCGTCGTCAACGAAACAGGCCCCGCACACGCCCGGACGTTCTCTGTCACGGTCCGGGTCGGCCGCGATCTGTCGGTCACAGCCGAAGGCGGCTCCAAGAAATCCGCGTCCCACAACGCCGCCCGGCTGCTTTGCGCCCGTTTTCGCGAAGGTGGCGAGGGCGGCCAGCCCGGCGATCGCCCGGACTTCTCAATTCCGAACCGGTAACACTGCATTCCGTGGTAACTTCCTCTATGCCGGGGCTTCTCCGCCGGCATTGGCTTTGTTTTGCAGAATGGCAGTAGGGCAGCTCAGCCAGGAAGATGGCCATGGACAAATAATTGATTTTGAATGATTTACTGCGATTGGCTTTGTTTTGCAGTTTCCCGGAGCGTGGAAAGCCGGCTGCTGCGGCTCCTGCCTCTCGGCTGCTCAAGCACCCCACCTGGTTCCGGTGCAAATGAGAGCGCAAATCGGATTGGCTTTGTTTTGCAGAATG
>DAIDJK010000436.1 GCA_027450225.1 Bryobacterales bacterium
GAAGCCGATGGTCTGTTGAAGAAACGTCGCGGGCAATTTCCAGAGTGCGAAAAAACCGATCCCGCAAACGGCCGCGATCCAGGCGATGGCCCGGCTCTGAAGGATCGGGTGCGATTCGCGGACCGCGATGGCGATCAGCCCACCCAGAGCAAGCGAATCCATGCGGGCCGGCATCAGCACATACGTTCCGAACGCGTTGTCCGGTTTTGCCACCTGCAGCGCGATTCGAAACAGAAGCGCCGCAGCCACGGAAGCGATCAGAATACGCTGAAGCGCGCGGCGGGACGTCTTCTTCACCACCCAGGGGAATGTGAGATAGAACTGCTCTTCCACCTGCAGCGACCAGAGCGGTCCCAGCACGGCCAGCGGCGGCCAGGCGTTTTCCAGAAATACGCGTACATTCCCGACATAAGCGGCAAACCAGATCAGGCCAAGGTGGGGAACATCCCGCGCCGCGATGAAACATACGAGCAGGAAAAGGTAATAGAGCGGCAGGATCCGGAGTGCGCGGCGGACGATGAAATTGCGATAGTAGTGGCGGTTGCCGGAGGTGTCGATCAGGATGCCGGTGATCAGGTATCCGCTGAGAACGAAGAACACGTCCACGCCCACCCATCCGCAGTCGAACAACCAGCGGAGAGCATGCATCGGAAAGGACAGGCCGCGATGTGCGCCCTTCGTAAGCTCGGTTGCATTCAGCGTTCCGTGCTTCAGCAGCACCAGAAGGATCGCGATGCCACGCAACCCGTCCAGTTCCGTCACGCGTTTCGATGCGGTGGGTGGCGGCGGCTGTGGGGCGAGCGCCGGCGCCTCGCCATCTTGTGCTTCGATAACTTCGGACATCGGTGATCCGGCGCGAACCTGTATTTCAAAACGAATGACTCACCCGCCGCCATGAGCTTCGATACAGGGCCGCGGGATTACGTGAGGCGCGGCACATTGCAGCCGGAGATTCACGCTCCGAATTGCGCTCCCGTACATCCGGCCAATCCGAAAGCCGGGTAGCATTCGTACGCCGAGGGCCCAAACGCAAGTTCACTTCCGCGTCAGCGCTTCGAGTTCCTCGAGAGTGCGCGGCCAGTCTGCGCCGAGCAATCGCGAGAGTCCGCGATCGGCCAGAACTTTGCCGCCCGTCTGGCAGCGGGCGCAGTAATTTGTCTCGTTGTCGGCGTAGCGGATGCGCTGAATCTTCTCGCCGCAGCGCGGGCACGGTTCGCCATAGCGGCCGTGCGCGGCCATGCCTTCACGAAAGGCCGTTACCTTTTCCGGAAATGCCACGCGGGCTTCGGCGCAGAGCCGGTCCGTCCAGTGTTGCAGCGTTTCCCGCGTCGCGTCGAAAGAACGAACCCATTCGTCGTCTTTCAGTTTCTGCGTCTGCGCGACCGGCGACAGGCGCCCGGCGTGGAGAATCTCATCGGAATAAGCGTTGCCGATGCCGCTGATCACGCGCGGATCGGTCAGCGCCCGCTTCAGCGTGTGATTCTGGCTCGACAGCGCTTTACGAAAGCTCGCCAGGTCCGCCGCCAGCGGTTCCATGCCGCCGGGGTCGAGCGCCTTCAGTCCGCCTTCGCCCCTTGCCATCTGGATGGATGCCCGCCGTTTCGAACCCGCCTCCGTCAGCGTCAGCGCGCCATCGGGAAAGTCGATGGCGGCCAGGAAATTCCGCCCACCCGCTTTCGCGTCGCGCGGTTTCCAGTGCAGCCGCCCGGCAATCATCAGGTGGATCACAAGCCACAGATCGTCCTCCACGCCGATCGCAATTCGTTTGCCGACGCGCCGGATCTCCCGCACCGTCTTTCCCTCCAGCGCCTCGGGCTTCGGTTCCACGCTGCGCAGCAGAAACGGATTTGCGATGCGAATGC